>NZ_JBSIUP010000029.1:0-32407 GCF_053654055.1 Ursidibacter sp. B-7004-1
AAAGGCGAACGCGGCGACAAAGGCGAAACTGGTGACAAAGGTGCAACCGGAGATAAAGGTGAAACCGGCGACAAAGGCGAACGCGGCGACAAAGGTGATACCGGTGATAAAGGTGAAACCGGTGACAAAGGTCCTACCGGTGATAAAGGCGAAACCGGTGACAAAGGTCCACAAGGTGAGCCAGGCATCCAAGGTCCACAAGGTGCGCCAGGTGTAGACGGTAAGGACGGCAAAGACGGTCAAGACGGTAAAGCTGGCGAACAAGGTGCTCAAGGTGCCCAAGGTATCCAAGGTGAACAGGGCGAAAGAGGTCAAAAAGGCGAGCAAGGCGAGCAAGGTCCTCAAGGTGTCCAAGGTGTTCAAGGTGCTGAAGGTGCCAAAGGTCCTCAAGGTGACAAAGGCGAAAAAGGCGACCGTGGTGACAAAGGTGAGAAAGGTGAACGTGGTGAACAAGGTCCTCGTGGCTTGCCTGGTCCAAACGGTGGCGAAAAAGGTGAAACCGGTGATAAAGGTGAAACCGGTGATAAAGGTCCAACAGGCGACCGTGGTGACAAAGGTCCGCAAGGCGATAAAGGTCAGCCAGGTGAGCAAGGCATTCAAGGTATCCAAGGCCCGCAAGGTGCCAAAGGTCCTGACGGCGAGAAAGGCCCACAAGGTGAACAAGGTATCGCAGGTCCTCAAGGTCCTCAAGGTGAACCTGGTGTAGATGGTAAGGACGGCAAAGATGGTAAAGATGGCGAACAAGGCCCTCAAGGTATCCAAGGCGTCCAAGGTGATAAAGGTCCTACTGGCGACAAAGGTCCACAAGGTGAGCAAGGTCTGAAAGGTGAAACCGGCGACAAAGGCGAACGCGGTGATAAAGGCGAACGCGGTGACAAAGGTGAAACCGGTGACAAAGGTCCTCAAGGTGAACGTGGTCCTGGCGGCGGTCCTAAAGGCGACCAAGGTGAAAAAGGCGACAAAGGTGAAGACGGTCAAGACGGTCAAGACGGCTTTAGCCCAGAAGTTAAAGTCGATGACGACAATCAAGGCACCAAAACTATTACCATCACCGATAAAGCTGGACCGAAGTCGTTTACCGTAAAAGATGGTAAAGACAGTAACTCAATTAAAAACGTCTTAATCAAAGGTGTAGGCACCGCTGATGTTGAGGGTGTTATTAATGATGGTGTTGTTGAGTTAGATCTACGAAATGTTGATCATGGTGTAGTTACCGTAGGTACGGTTAGAATTGATGCTAATGGCATCAATGCTGGTGGTAAGAAAATTACTAATGTTGCGGAAGGTACTGCACCAACAGATGCAGTGAATGTAGCTCAGCTTGAACAACGTATTGGAACTGTAAATACTCGTATTAATAAGGTTGAACAACGTGTCGATGAAGCAAATGCTCGTATTAACAAGGTTGAACAACGTGTTGATACAGTAAATACTCGTATCAACAAAGTAGATAAACATCTGCGTGCGGGTATTGCTGGTGCGAATGCAGCTGCAGGTTTACCGCAAGTGTATGTTCCTGGTAAATCAATGGTAGCGGCTTCTGCTGGTACATTTAAAGGTCAAAGTGCGGTTGCAGTAGGTTACTCTCGTGCATCTGATAATGGTAAAACAATCTTTAAACTTCAGGGTAACGCAAATTCTCGTGGAGACTTTGGTGGATCTGTTGGTATTGGTTACCAATGGTAATTAACTATCTATGATTAGCTAGTTAGTAAAAGTAGTAAAATTTAAAATCTGTATCCCAAAAGTGAATATTCACTGAGTAGGATGCAGATTTTTTTTATGAGCATACAGCTTTGAGATATAATGGGAGCAATTAAGTATTTTGGTGAGAGTTATGATGAAAAATAGATGGTTATTTCTTTCCGCATTAAGCGGATTTTTTTGTATTGCTTTTGGGGCATTTGCTGCTCACGGTTTAGAGAAAACGCTTGAACCCAAAGCATTAGAGTGGATTGATACAGGGTTAAAATACCAGATGTTTCATACCTTAGCGTTGCTAGGATTGGGATTGTTTCAAGTTGCAAATCTAGGGCAGAATCCCCCCGCTTGTAGAGCGAAAGCCTTTAATATTATTGGTGGCAGTTGGGTATTGGGTACACTCTTTTTTAGTGGTAGCTTGTATCTTTTAGCACTTGGGGCTAGCCGTATTTTTGTTTGGACAACGCCAATTGGCGGTACGATTTTTCTGATTGGCTGGGCAACACTTGCCTATATTAGTGTGAGAAAACCTAAATCTTAATAAGTAGTAGAATAATAAAATGAATAAATTAGCATTACTATGTCGAGCAGGTTTTGAGAAAGAAGTTGCTGGCGAAATAACTGATAAAGCTGCCGATCTTGGTATTTTTGGCTTTGCAAATTTAAAAGAGCAGAGCGGTTTTGTGATTTTTGAATTTTATCAGCCAAACGAAGCGGATCGCCTCGCTCAAGAATTAAAACTCACAGAACTGATTTTTGTCCGTCAAATGTTTGTAGTCGGTGAATTACTTCAAGACTTACCTGAAAAGGATCGTATTAGCCCTATTATTGAAGTATATCAAGCGATTAACCCAATTTTAAGTAGTGATATTGTGGTGGAAACGCCTGATACGAATGAGGCGAAAGAATTACTGACCTTTTGTCGTAAGTTTACTGTGCCATTGCGTACTGAACTCAAAAAACAAGGGTGGCTAGGAGCAAAAGAGAGCAGTAAAAATAGTGTTAGCTTACATATTTTATTTATAGGTTCGGGTAAATGTTATGTTGGTTATGCCTATAATCATAATCGCTCGCCATTTTTAATGGGAATACCCCGTTTAAAATTCCCTGCTGATGCACCAAGTCGTTCTACCTTAAAGTTAGAAGAAGCTATTTTGAGTTTTATTCCTGCAAGTGATGAGAAAAAACGGTTAAACGAACAGATGATCGGGGTCGATCTTGGGGCTTGCCCCGGTGGTTGGACATATCAATTAGTAAAGCGTGGCTTATTTGTTTATGCAGTCGATCACGGGAAAATGGCAGAAAGTTTACACGATACGGGGCGTATTGAGCATTGTTCGGAAGATGGTTTTAAATTCCAACCACCAAAGCGTAAACAGATCGATTGGTTAGTTTGTGATATGGTGGAACAACCGATGCGTATTGCTAAATTAATTGCCAAATGGCTTGTTAATGGTTGGTGTCGAGAAACGATATTCAACTTAAAACTGCCAATGAAAAAGCGTTATCAAGAAGTCAAACTTTGCTTAAATTATTTGGAAGAAGAGCTTAATAAACAAGGTTTTTGGTTTGCTATTCAGGCTAAACATTTGTATCACGATCGTGAAGAAATTACCGTACATATTGCGGTAATGGGGAAATAGTAAAAGTCAATGAAACATTTAACACATTGTTTCATTGACTTTTAATCGGTAATAACTATTCTGTTGCTGAAGGCTCTAAAGGTTTATCTAATTTAATATCTGTTACAATACCTTTTGCATCAAAATAAACCAATAATGTATGCTGAATTGGGTCATTGTGTCCTTCACGTTTAATAAACACATAATCCCAACGATTATCAGCAAACATATCTTTTAATACAGGCGTGCCTAATAAGTATTGCACTTGCTCTTTATTCATTCCAACTTGAAGTTGAGAAACTTTATCTTGCTCTAAATAATTGCCTTGTGGTACGTCAATTCGGTAAACCACTTTTTTTACGGTTGAACAGGCACTAATGCCTACACTTAAGAGTAAAATAGCAACAAGAGATTTCATTTTCATAATCCTAACCTTAATAAGTCTCAAAATTGGGTAAATCATACCGAAACTGTGTCAAAAATGCCATTATTTATTACGAGTAAGCTGATCGCGTAAATTGGCAGGCAGTCCTTTGATTGTTAAAGTATCATTTAGTTCATCCCAGATAATACGTTGTGATAATAACTCGGCATCAAAGCTAATTGTTACCCCTTTTCCTGAACCTGAATATTTAGTGAGTGTTTTCAACGCATTGCGTACAGGAGGAATATTTTCTTCTAATCCATACTCTTGATTTTGTGTAAATGTTGCAAAATCTTGTTCATTAAGAGTAGGTAAGGCTGCAGAAAGTTCTCCAATTGCAATCTCTTCACCACTATTGAGTTGTCCTTTACAGTAATCAAAAACTTGCTTTTTCACAGCTTGAGTTTGGCTATTATTTAGTTCCCCTTGTTCACAATAATCACTAACAGCTTGTAATAATGTCTGGTTTTGTAATTGTGGATTTAACCCTTCATCTGCACTAAGAAAATCCATAAAGAAATCTGCAACTTTTCTACCGACTCTACCTTTAATAAAAGTAAGATAGCGATTAGATTGTGCATCTAATTTCAATTCGGTGAGATTGATTCGGCAAGCAAGATCATATTGGGTAATTTCTAAATATTCTGTCCGTTTTACCTCAAGTTGATCATCGACTAAAATTGAGCTACGGCTATCAATTAAGCCGATAAATAAATATTCAGTGGCTAAGAATGTATAACGGCATAAGATAAAAGTACCGCCTGATGCGAACGGGTATTTGGCTAATTCATTCGCTAACATTTTTGCTGCACTATGGCTAAAAGGTAAAAAGTCAGTTTCTTGTTCTAATAAGCGATTAAGTTGTTGAGCAAAAACGGATTCTGCTCTAAATATACCATAGGCTTTTGCTTTTCCTTGATAGGTCTGATGTAGCTGTAACATCATCTGTTCAGCTTCTGGTGTAATGGATAATAAATTTTCACGCAATACGGTATTCAGTTGCGGTGGTTCATCTTGGGTTTGGTGAAGTTGATGTAATACGATTTCGGTAACTGTAATGCTCATAATAATCCTTGTAAGCGGTGAGATATTGTAAATTTTTGACAAATTTCATCTCTATGATTATAAGCTATTTACAAATGATGAAAAACCTTTCAAACTCTAGTTGGAATTTTTATTCACTTTAGAGAGGAAATAACAATGACAAAAGTAATTCATACTGAAAATGCACCAAAAGCAATCGGTCCTTATGTTCAAGCGGTAGATTTGGGGAATTTAGTTCTCACTTCGGGTCAAATTCCTGTTAATCCACAAACAGGCGATGTGCCAGCTGATATTGTTAAACAAGCTCGTCAATCACTAGAAAATGTGAAAGCTATTATTGAGCAAGCGGGTCTAACGGTTGCTGATATTGTGAAAACAACCGTTTTCGTGAAAGATCTGAATGACTTTGCAGCAGTAAATGTTGAGTACGAAACTTTCTTTAGGGAGAATAACCACCCAGCATTCCCTGCTCGTTCTTGTGTAGAAGTAGCTCGTTTACCAAAAGATGTTGGTATTGAAATCGAAGCGATTGCGGTAAGAAAATAAGGAACCACTAAAAATAAGGAACAATAATGAAAGTGATTAAACCAACGTGGTCTGTACCTAACAACATTCACGCTTTTACGACTGTAAGAGAAGGAGGGGTAAGTTTACCACCTTTTGCGAGTTTTAATTTGGGCGATCACGTGGGTGATGATCCTTTATTGGTTAAACAAAACCGCCAAATTCTAACCGAACAAGGCGGTTTACCTCATTTTCCTATCTTCCTTACTCAAACCCACAGCACCAAAGTACTGCGTATTCCAGCGGAAAGTACGGACTTAAATGCTGATGCGGTTTATACCAATCAACCAAATCAAGTTTGCTTAGTAATGACCGCAGACTGTTTACCTGTCATTTTTTGTAGTCAAGATGGAAAAGAAATTGCAGCAGCACACGCAGGTTGGCGAGGTTTATGTGATGGTATTTTAGAAGCTACTGTTAAAGAATTTGCTTGTAAACCATCACAAATCACCGCGTGGTTAGGACCTGCTATTGGTCCAACAGCATTCCAAGTTGGTCAAGAAGTTATTGATCAATTTTGTGCCGTTGATCCACAAGCTAAAGATGCTTTTATAGCTGATGAACAAACAAGCGGTAAGTTTCTCGGCAATCTTTACCAAATTGCGACACAACGCCTTAATAAGTTAGGTATTACACAGATTTCTGGTGGTGATTTCTGTACTTATTGTGATGAAACACAATTTTTTTCCTATCGTAGAGATCAGCAAACAGGACGAATGGCAACCCTGATTTGGCGAGCAGAATAGCTTATCTATTTTTAATGTGGGAGCGTTAAATGTAATGTTCCTACACTTCTCTCAAAAGATTTCACCATTCAAAGCATTTCATATTCTCAATTTTCATTCGTTGCAGTTAGTGGTACAATCTCCAACTATTTTTATTAACTGATAGAAGACTTATGAGTCGTACAAAAAAAACACGCCGAATTACCGATATTATGCCTGCAAGAAAGGTAGATAAACCTTTTGAACAACCAAAAGCTAGACCCTCTAAAAGTCGCAAACCAAGTCGTTATGAATTGGATCTACAAGCTCGTGAAGAAAAGAAAAAGCGTAAACATAAAGGATTGCCGTCAGGTTCTCGTGCTAATGAAGGGCTAGAGCAGAAGAAAGCGGTTACAAAAGAAGTTAAAGATCCTCGAATTGGTAGCCGTAAAAAAGTGCCATTAATGGTGGAATTTGTAAATCAGCCAGAAAAAGGTAAAACCATTAAGCCTGTAATGTTAGAAGTGGAAAAACCACGTCTTTCACCTGAGTTAGAATTAGAGCAATTAGAAAATAATGAATGTCTGAATCAATTATTAGATGATTTAGAAGCAGGCAAAACATTATCTGTTGAAGATCAAAAATTTGTTGATGAATGTTTAGATCGTGTCCACGAGTTAATGACCGAACTAGGTATTGAAGATGAAGAAGATGATTCTGAAGCGTTATTGCGTCAATTTGAAACAATGGATATAAATAAATTCCGCTAATTTATTAGCTAGACTACTAATGATTTCTGACTTGTTATAATAAATCGACGCCAAGCGTGGCGTCGCTACAATGTCGATATTATATTCGTAAAAAATAAATCCGAAGTAGGGACACGACGCTTCGTGTCCCCTATTTAAAATAATGACGCTTTCGTGTCCCAATTTTAAAGTAATATAGAGTTTTGCCAATGATGCGTTTTTTCTTAATTATTTTGGCTGTTTTAATCCTTATCTCAATGGCAGGTTATGCAATTTCGTTATTTATGAAATTAAATCGTCAGCAAAAGCAATTAAAACAGGCAAAAAATGCTCGTTATCTGAATATCTTAGAGAGTATAGATGTGATTGCTCGAGCAATGCTTGTTGAGCAGTGTGATTTTTCCGAAGGTGTATTACGATTAAAACCTTTACTTGATGTATTAGGCAAGAAATTATCTCAATTTCCAGCGATGTGGGAGTTATATCAAGTGGTTGAATCAATGCCTATTCTGGAAGAACGTAGAACACTTAAACGTAATGAGCGAATGAAATTTGATTTAGAGCGTGAAGCCAAAGAAGCGGAATTGGCACAACAGATTAAAACAGAGCTTCAACAGCTATTGGCTGAAATGGAGCAATTTAAACAAGAGTTGAAGTAGGTTATCAATGTCAGACATTATTTGGGATCTCAATCTCATTCAAAAATATAATCAATCGGGGCCACGCTATACTTCTTACCCAACGGCACTGGAATTTAATGAATCATACAATGATGATGATTTCCAAATTGCCGCTACACGTTACCCAGATAAACCACTTTCCCTTTATGTACATATTCCATTTTGTCATAAACTTTGCTATTTCTGTGCCTGTAATAAAATTATTACTCGTCATCAACATAAAGTAGATATTTATTTAGATTATTTAGAAAAAGAAATTAAATATCGTGCAGAGCTATTTAAAAATCGCCGAGTAACGCAAATCCATTGGGGGGGCGGTACGCCAACTTATCTCGATGAAGATCAATCTCTTCGCTTAATGGCAATGTTGCGTAAACATTTTAATGTCAGTGAAGATGCGGAAATTAGTATTGAGATGGATCCGCGTGAGATTGAGTTAGATATGTTGGATCACTTACGTCAAATTGGATTTAACCGAATTAGTATGGGTATCCAAGATTTCAATAAAGAAGTTCAGAAACTAGTTAATCGTGAACAAGACGAAGACTTTATATTTGCTTTGATGAAGCGAGCAAAAGAATTGGGTTTTACTTCTACTAACATTGATTTAATTTATGGCTTGCCAAAACAGACAGTAGAAAGTTTTCTGTTTACATTAGAGAAAGTAATTGAGCTAAACCCTGATCGAATGAGTGTGTTTAACTATGCACACTTGCCAAGCCGATTTGCCGCTCAAATCAAAATCAAAGATGAGATGTTACCACCTCCACAAACTAAGTTAGATATTTTACAAAAAACGATCGAAACTTTAGGCAAGGCAGGTTATAAATTTATTGGTATGGATCACTTTGCGAAACCTGATGATGAATTAGCAGTTGCTCAAGAACAAGGTATTTTACACCGTAATTTTCAAGGCTATACGACACAAGAAGATGCTGATTTGCTAGGAATGGGTGTATCAGCAATTAGTTTATTAGGTGATAGCTATGCTCAAAACCATAAAGAGCTAAAACAGTATTATGCTGAAGTTGAAAATCGTGGTATTGCGTTGCAGAAAGGGCTCACGATGACAAAAGATGACTGTTTACGCCGAGATGTAATCAAAGCTCTTATTTGTAATTTTAAATTAGATTACGTTCCTTTTGAGCAAGAGTATCAAATTGATTTTAAAACCTATTTTAAAGAAGATTTAGAACTACTTGCTCCATTAGTACAAGATGGTTTATTAGAAATTGGTGAAACAGGGATTAAAGTCTCACCAAAAGGGCGATTGCTTATCCGCAATATCTGTATGTGTTTTGATATTTATTCAAGACAACAAGCGAGAAGACAACAGTTTTCACGCATTATTTAATTAAACAAGCGGTGAGATTTGCAAATTTTTTTGTAAAATCGACCGCTTGCTGTTCCACAAAATGATAGGACGATATATGAAACAGCACCATTACAATTTACTTTCACTTGCTGTAATGACAGCTTGTTATAGCAATTATGCAATGGCAGAACAAGAGACAGATAAACCAATCAACCCTTTACAAGCACAATGTTTGCTTGGTGTTCCACAATTTCACGGTGAAGTCGTGAAAGGTGATCAAACTCAATTACCTGTCTATATTGAAGCCGATAGTGCTTTAATCAATCAACCTAAAGATGCAACTTATACAGGTGATGTAAATATTCAACAAGGTAATCGTACAATCTCAGCTGATCAAGTTCGAGTAGAACGAGAGGGAGAGAATAGTCGTTACGCCTATTTACAAGGCACTTTTGATTATCGTGATAATATTATCAACGCCAAAGGGCGTGATGCGACAATTAACTTAATGAGTAAAGAATCTAATTTGGCTAATGCAGATTATCAATTAGTTGGTCGTCAAGGACGTGGCACAGCTGAGAATGTATCAGTAACAGATGAACAACGCATAATGAAAAATGCAACTTTTACGTCTTGTTTACCAAATGATGAATCTTGGTCGATTGAAGCAAATGAAATGGTTCAACACGTTAAAGATGAATATGCTGAGTTATGGCACGCTAGATTTAAAGTTTTAGGTGTACCTGTGTTTTACTCACCCTATTTACAATTCCCAATTGGTGATCGCCGCCGTTCAGGGTTACTTATTCCAAATGCGGGGCATTCAAGTAGAGATGGTTATTTCTATTCTCAACCATTTTATTGGAATATTGCACCGAATATGGATGCAACTTTTACCCCTACCTATTTCAGCCGTCGTGGTTGGCAACTTAGCCCTGAGTTTCGTTATTTAACACAATTTGGTGAAGGGAAATTTGCAGCAGAATATATGCAAAAAGACCGCTTACCAGCTTGGACAGAAAAACAGAAATCTCGCCATTTACTCTTTTGGCAACATACTATTAATTTTGCAAGTAACTGGCGTTTTTCTGCAGACTACACTAGAGTAAGTGATAGACGTTACTTCTCTGATTTTGAATCAAATTATGGAAATAGTACCGATGGTTACGCCACGCAAAATTTCAAATTAGGCTACTATCAACCAAGCTACAATATCTCAATTGCAGCCAAACGATTCCAAACCTTTGATGAGTCGGGCAGTACACCATATCGAGTGTTTCCACAAATTGATTTCCATTATTACAAAAATGATCTTGTAAAAAATGGTGATTTCTCTTTCTTTGGGCAAGCTTCCTATTTTGCTAATGATAGTAAAACAATGCCGACTGCTTGGCGTTTTCACGCAGAGCCTGTAATGAATTTCCCTTTTGCAAACCGTTTTGGTAGTGTTAATTTAGAAACCAAATTATATGCAACGCAATACCTTCAGAAAAAGGGAGAAGACTCAAATGCTGAAGATATTCAGCGTAATGTAACTCGTGTATTACCACAATTTAAATTAGACCTGAAAACAACATTAGAAGCAAAAAGAAACCTTTTTGATGGTTTTGACCAAGTTTTAGAACCACGAATTCAATATCTTTATCGCCCTTACAAAGATCAATCAAATATTGGATCGCAACGTCAGCAAAGTTTAGGACTAGGTTATGATTCCGCACTATTACAGCAGGATTATTTTTCTCTTTTTAATGATCGCCGTTATAGTGGTTTAGACAGAATAGCATCTGCTAATCAAGTTACAGTAGGGGGGACAACTCGTTTCTTTAACAACCAGACAGGTAGTGAAGTATTTAACTTTAGTGCAGGGCAAATCTATTATTTATCGCCATCTAAGATTGATAATATTTCTGCCAACAGTACGACTAAACGTTCATCATCTTGGTCATTAGAATCAAACTGGAAATTCCACCCAAAATGGAACTGGCACGGTTCATATCAATATGATACTCGTTTGAAGAAAACGGCATTGGCTAATACATCATTACAATATAAATTCAAAGACAATAACCTTGTGCAGCTTAACTACCGTTATGCAAGCCGTAACTATATTGACCAAAATTTAAGTTCTAACCGTTATGGTCAAGATATTAAGCAGGTGGGTGCAGTGATAGGTTGGGAAGTGACAGATAAAGTAGGAGTAATGGCATCTCACTACCACGATATAGCATTGAAAAAACCAGTAGAAAGTCAATTAGGGATTACATATAACACTTGTTGTTGGAATGTATCTCTTTATACTGCAAGACGTTTAGTTGCAACACCAACGGGTAAATCAGATACCGTTAGAGATTTCTACTATGACAATCGTTTTGGTATTAATTTTGAATTACGCTTTGGTAATAATTACAATAGCGGAGTTTCAAAAATGCTTAAACGAGGAATTATTCCTTATACTGAAGCATACGATATTAATTAAACAGGAAAATGGTTGCTAATAATTATTTACTATGATTATTAGTAACCATTATATTTTACTTTTAGAAAATATTGATTAACCTAAAAATTTCTGAATAGCTCGAATAACGGCATCAGGTTTTTCAGCGTGAACCCAGTGATCTGCATTACTCACAACAAATAATTTTGCTTGTGGGAATTGTTCTAGTACAGTTTGGGTATCTTTTTCTTGCAGATAATCAGAAAGTTCGCCTTTGATAAATAAAGTTGGTTTATTGACTGAAACCGATTGCCAGCCCATTAGGTTTGCATAGTTCTTATGTAAGCTAGATAGATTAAATTTAAAACTTTCAGGACTTGTAGGATCAAATGATTTCAGCATAAATTGCTGAACACCTTCATCTTTTATCCCTTTAGCGATCTCAATTTTGGCTCTTTGACGATTCTCTGGTTTTGCTGACTTCACTGCAAACAATCCTGCAAAAATACTGTCGTGGCGATTAAGCTGATAAGCCACAGGTGCAATATCTATTACCACTAATTTTTCAACTAAGTTCGGGGCTAAATTTGCAAGTGCCATTGCAGTCTTTCCCCCCATTGAATGCCCAACAATAATAGCATTTTGAATAGATAAATATGTGAGTAATTTTCGCAGATCTTCTGCCATTTCCTGATAGTTCATTTCATCAGTGTGAAATGATTGTCCGTGATTACGTAAATCTACACGTAAAATGTGGTAGTTCTCTGCAAAAGCTCGAGCAATTACGCCTAAATTATTTAAGTCACCAAATAACCCGTGGATAAACACCATTGTTTGAGTTGTATTGTTTGAGTGCGATGCTTTTTGAAACTGGTAGTTGAGATAGCTTTTTTCCATTGTAAAATTCACTAAAATTTATCTAAATAATTCAAATCAGATCCTGTAAATTGGAGCTGAAATGCGTATAATGCCTAGAATTTTTTTGTAATCAAGATATTTAAGGGGAAAAGATGAAAAACATCGAAGTTGATGACGAATTATATCATTATATTGCAAGCCGTACTCAAGCAATTGGTGAAAGTGCCTCCGATATTCTACGTCGTTTATTACGTTTGCCTGAATCACCCCAACCATTTGTGCTTGTGCAAGAAAATATGATCAATGAACTCAAAGATCTCGCAAAGTTACCGAAAACAAAGAAAGTGCTAACTGATCAAGAAAAATTGATTAAACGTATAGAATTTACCCTTGCTTCAAGCCAGTTTATGGGGGAGACTAAGGTTGTTAATCGTTTTTTACAGATACTTTCAGCTCTTTATGTAATGAATCCGGAAGAATTTGCACACGCCACTGAGAATGTTCAAGGAAGTGAACGTATTTATTTTGCTCGTGACAAAGAGACGATTTTAGCGACAGGTAGTAGTGTTAAAGCTAAACAGATCCCAGACTCTCCATTTTGGGTAATTACAAATAATAATACTGAACGTAAAGGGATCATTTTAGGCTCAATTATGCAGGCAATGGAGTTACCCGAAACATTGATTGATCTTGTTAAAAATTCTTTAGCCTAGTTTTAGGTTGAGTATCAATGGCAGAATTTTTGCAATTTCCCACTGCTTATTGGGCAAGACAGCAGCCAAATGAAGTCGCTATCATCTGGAAAAAAGGCTATGTGCGAGATGAAAATTCTGCGTTATCTTCATCATCGACACTTTTTCCAAATATAGCAGAGCAAATTACTTGGGCTGAGTGGCAAAAATTAGTGCTTTCTGCCCAGTTATATTTATCCCAAATAGGAGTGAACTCTACTTCATTGGTTGCTTATCAAGGCTCTCATCGTTTAGCTGGGTTACTATGCTATTGTGCCACATTAGCAATGGGCGCTAGGCTATTACAGATTTCCCCTATGATGCCTGAAAAGCAATTAAAATCTTGTTTATTACAAAATGGTGTAGAGGTTTTGATCACCGATCATTATTTTGCAGATTTCTCTCAAGATCTTACCGCTTATGCACTACAACCAGATTGTAACCAAATAGATCACTTTAATTTGCCAGCTACTTTTACATTAACATCAGGATCTTCCGGTAGCCCGAAAGCTGTTGTGCATACCATTCAGCAACACTTAGATAATGCTAAGGGAGTATGTGAACTAATGGATTTCCAACAACAGCATTGTTGGCTATTGAGCTTACCGCTATTTCACGTTTCAGGGCAAGGTATTGTATGGCGTTGGCTTTCGGTGGGGGCGACATTGATGGTGGTGGAAGATAAGCAAGATTTCTGGCAAGGGTTAGAACGGTCTAGCCACGCCTCTTTAGTTCCTACCCAGCTGCAACGTTATTTAGCCCAACCAGAAAGAAGTGTAAAAAAACAAAAAATACTTTTAGGGGGATCTTTTATATCCAGTGAGTTGATCACACAAGCGATGCAGCAAGGTATAGAAACCTATGCTGGATATGGACTAACTGAAATGGCATCGACAGTTTGTGCAGTGAAATCGGAAAATGATAATGTTGGTCGCCCATTGTGGCAGAGAGAGGTGTTGATTGATCAAAATGAAATTTGGGTTCGAGGGGCTGGTTTAGGGCTAGGTTATTGGCTTAACCAACAGATTGTTCCCTTTGTCAATTCTCAAGGTTGGTTTGCAACAAAAGATAAAGGTTTTTGGAATAAGCAAAATCATTTAGTAGTAGAAGGGCGTTTAGATAATATGTTTATTTCAGGGGGAGAAAATATTCAACCTGAACAAATTGAAAAAATATTATTATCATCGGGGTTACTTGAGCAAGTAATGATCGTTCCAATTAGTGATAATGAATTTGGTTTTAGACCTGTTGCGGTGGTAGAATTTATCGACTTATTTAATTTACAAGCGGTCAGATTATTAGAAAGTTTTGCGAAACAACATTTAGAAAAATTCAAATTACCGATTGCTTATGTACCATTCCCATCACCTATTCAAGGTGGGATAAAATATCCAAGAAAAAAATTACAACAAGAAATCGCTTTACAATTTAAGAGAGAAAAAAATGTATAAACGAATTTTAGGGATAATCGGCTACTTATGGTTAGTGGTTGCACAACCTATTCAGGCGGTAGAAAATTTAGTTACTGCAGATGATATTAAGGTACAGTTAGATGCTTTAAAATTAAATACAAATGATGAAATGGCTCTTCTAGCAAAAAATCTAGAGGGAGCATTATCTTTTATTGAAAAAACTAAAAAACAACAAGCCGATATTGATAATTTAGAAAAGAAAATTAAAGAAGCTCCTAATACGCTTGCAAAATATCAAACAAGTATTCAACAATTAAAAGAAGAATTAGAGTCTAGTGTTAATAATTTTTTTGCTTTAAATAATGAGGCTGTTGAGAATCGACAAGATACGATTCATCAACAGTTACAAGATAATCAGACACAATTAAATGAAGTAAGCTCAAGTCTAGCAAGTTATCGTTCTGCACTAGATTTTACTCGAAAACAGATCTTAGAAAATAATACGCAAGCAGATAAATTAAATCGTTGGAAATATAATAGTCAAGCAAGTAAATCACTGATTGATAAATATAATGCTGAATTAAAATATATTGAAGTGAATAATCGTTATAACTTAATTCTAGGGCAGAATATTGATTTATTGATTTCAATTGATGAATCTCGTAAAACAGAAATCAATCTTAAACAGCAATTATTACAAAAACAACTATCTTTCTTACAGGAAGTATTAAATGCTAATCGTTTAAAAGAGTATCAGGCACAAGCCAAACAAGCTGAAGAATTAAAAGCAAATAATAAAATTGAAAACCCAATTATTCAGGAAGAATTAACTTTAAATACCGATTTAAGTCAATATCTTGTTGAGCAGACACAAAAAGTAAATAGATTATCTCAAGATAATTTAAGGGCAAAAAATGTCTTGGATGCATTAACACAAACAAAGCGTAATATTGAAGAACAAATTAGTGCTTTACAAGGGACATTAGTACTTTCTCGTGTTATTAATCAACAAAAACAAAGCTTACCAACAGATAGTGTTATTAAAGGATTGGCAAAAGATATTGCAACTTTACGAGTTGAGTTATTTGATATTACACAAAAACGAGATGAACTATATAATATTCCAAATGTTATTGAAAAATTACAAGCTAAAAATAAAACCCTATTTGATGATAATGAACGACAAACTTTAACTGATATTTTAAAAGAACGTGAGAAGATTTTAGTTGATTTAGTTAAGACATTAAATTCACAACTTAATTTATCAAATGAAATTGAATCTATTCAGCATAAAGTTATTGAATTGAGTGATTCATTACAAGATAAATTACAACAGCAGAGTTTTTGGGTACAAAGTAATAATCCAATTGATTTGTTTTGGTTAGAGACTTTCCCTAAGTTAGCATTAAAAGAAATTAGTGAGCTAACCCAATATATTGGTTTTGAAAATATTAAACAGAATTTACCATCTAAATTAGCCTTTATTTTAACTTTATTATTACTCTATGGGCTTATAATTTGGAAGAAACCAGCCATTAAACAGCGTTTAGCAAAATTAGCTAGCCAAGTTAATACCTTAAAAAATGATAGCCATTGGCATACACCTGAAGCTATGTTGTGGACAGTTGTACTGACTTTACCTGGTAATCTATTGTTTTTGATTATTTCAACAATTTTACTTTCTATATTTTTTACTAATCCACTCTCAACAACAGTGTGGATTACTGCGGTGTCAGGTTATTGGGTATTCTTTGCGACAGTACTAGAACTATTAAGGCATAATGGAATTGCTTATAGCCATTTTGGAATGCCACAGGCAAGTAATGAGATCTTCCAACGAATTATTCGTCAATCCATTTGGATTGTTGTATTACTATTAGTGGTTTCATCGCTTTTCTCTCAGGTTGATAGTATTGATTTCAGCAACGATGTTATTGGTCAAGTAATGACAATTTTGGCATTGTTACTATGTCTATTTGTAATTAGACCATTACTGGATAGGGGGATTCAAGAATACCAAAATGCAGTATTGGAAGATGGCACAAAACGCAGTGTAGGGTTATTTAAACTCTTACGTTTAGTACTATTTGTTGTGCCAGTTACATTGATTGTGTTAATTATTTTAGGTTATTACTATACAGCAGTTTATGTTATTGAACATATTATTAAGAGTTATTTAGTTGCATTAGTTTGGGTATTTGGGCGTTATTTTGCTTATCGTTCATTAACGATATCTTCTCGTAGAATGGCATATCGCCGTTTACAAAATAAACGAGAAAAAATTCGTGAGCAGGCTCAAGAATCAACTAAAGAAGAGCCTAGAGAAGAAAAGATCAAAATCTCTACGGTAAATGAGCAGATTTTCAGAATGGCAGATTTAGTTGCTTGGGTGTTGCTGTTTGTTTCACTCTATGCAATTTGGTCAGATTTAATTAGCGTGGCTTATTATCTCAATGGCTTTATTTTGTGGGAACAAGTCGAAACCACCGCAAAAGGTACTGTTGTAGAATCAATTACTTTACTGAATTTATTACGATCGAGCATTTATATTGTAATCACCTATGTATTGGTTAAAAATATTGCGGGTATTTTAGAAGTTACCTTCTTTTCTCGAATAAAGTTATCTAAGGGAACGCCACATACAATCACCGCTGTTTTAACTTATTTTATCGTTACTTTTGGCAGTATTTCGGCTTTTACATCATTAGGGATCTCGTGGAGTAAGATCCAATGGGTCTTTACCGCACTTTCAGTTGGTTTAGGTTTTGGAGTTCGAGAAATTTTTGGTAGTTTTGTATCAGGCACAATCTTATTATTCGAACGCCCAATTCGAGTGGGAGATAAAGTAACAGTAGGTGCGTTTACTGGAGTAATTAGTAAAATTCGGTTACGTTCAACAACCCTTATTGATGACGAAAATAAAGAAGTTGTATTGCCTAACCAAGCGTTTGTAACAGATCGTTTTATTAACTGGACGCTGAATAATACGATTACTCGTATTCAAATTCAGATGAAAATTAGCAACCAAAGTAATTTAGAAATGGTAAGAAAACTTTTATTCCAAGCTGCTTCAGAAGCACCAAAAGTAATGACTGAACCATCAACAAGCGTTAATTTACTGAGTTTTGGGGAAGGTTGGATAGAACACGAATTAAACGTTTATGTTGCTGAATTGGACGATCGTTCAGAAACGCGTAATTTCTTGTATCATCGTATTGATGAATTGTTTAAACAACATCAAATAAAAATCGCATTTCAGCAGGTAGATGTGCATTTGCACAATGCTAATTTACCAGAGAAAATAGCACAATTAACACAATAAGGAAGGGAAAATGGCAGGAAACAGTATTGGACAATTATTTAAAGTAACAACGTTTGGTGAATCTCACGGTATTGCTTTAGGGTGCACTGTTGATGGTGTACCGCCTAATATGAGTTTGACCGAAGCAGATATCCAACCCGATTTAGATCGTAGAAAACCGGGTACATCACGCTATACAACACCACGTAGAGAAGATGATGAAGTGCAAATTTTATCAGGTGTATTTGAAGGTAAAACCACAGGTACAAGTATTGGTTTAATCATTAAAAATGGTGATCAACGCTCAAAAGATTATGGGGATATTATGGATAAATATCGCCCAGGACACGCAGACTTCACCTACCAACAAAAATATGGTATTCGAGATTATCGTGGTGGTGGGCGTTCATCTGCTCGTGAAACTGCAATGCGAGTTGCAGCAGGGGCAATTGCAAAGAAATATTTGAAGGAACAATTTGGGGTTGAAGTTCGTGGCTATTTATCACAGATCGGTTCTGTGAAAATTGATCCGAGCAGTATTGCGGATATTCAGAAAATAGATTGGCAACAAGTTAATAGCAACCCATTTTTTTGCCCAGATCCACAAGCGGTTGAACAATTTGATGAGCTAATTCGAGAACTTAAAAAAGAAGGCAATTCAATCGGTGCAAAATTGACTGTAATCGCAGAAAATGTGCCAGTTGGATTAGGAGAGCCTGTATTTGATCGCTTAGATGCCGATCTTGCACACGCTTTAATGTCTATTAATGCAGTGAAAGGTGTTGAAATTGGCGATGGCTTTGGGGTAGTAGAGCAGAGAGGGACTGATCATCGTGATGAAATGACTCCTGAAGGTTTTTGTTCAAACCACGCAGGCGGTATTTTAGGTGGGATTAGTTCAGGGCAGCCAATAATTGCTCATATTGCTCTAAAACCAACATCAAGTATCACTATTCCTGGACGTAGCGTAAATCTTAACAATGAAGCCGTAGAGCTGATTACTAAAGGGAGACACGACCCTTGTGTCGGTATTCGTGCTGTACCTATTGCAGAAGCTATGGTAGCCATTGTTTTATTGGATCACTTGCTACGCTTTAAAGCACAGTGTCGTTGATTATAATAAAGCTAATTTTAATGATATTCCCCAGAAGAGTTAGGCTGATTTAATTTAGGCTGAGTTCTATATTGCACAGGACTCAGCCCTTTAATTTTAAAATGAACTAAACGTTGTAATAGCGAAAAATATCCCTTTTGGGCGGTGATATATTTGATCGATTTTTTATGGCTATTTCTACATCTGTTTAAATTGTTTGATTGCAAACTGTCGGCGTTTATCTAGCTCAGTTTTTATATTCGCTTTTTCAAAACCATCTGCGATAACATTTTGTACATCAATCTGGTTAGCGATAGCATAAAGTTGTTTGGCATAGTCAGCCTGTGGATATTCTCGCTGTTCAAAGCCTAAGCGTCCTTTACTGTCCGCTTCGCATACCAATAGAAAATCAAAGAAACGTTGTGGTTTACGCCATACATCTAATTTATTAAATAATTTAATTACTGTTTCGGGGCGGAGTTCCATTATTTTATGGATATGGGTATGAAATTCTGCTACCAATTTTGCAAATTCTTTACTATGAGTAGGTACTTTTAAACGACTTGCAAGTTTTTCGGTAGGGGCGATACCTTTATATTCGTGTCCATAATGGTGTGGAAGTATCTCTTTTGGTGTGAGGGCTTTGCCTAAATCGTGGCAGAGTGCCGCAAAAAGTACGCTGTCAGGATCATTAGCTTTATCCACTAATTTTTTCGCTTGTGCTAGCACTAAGAGTGTGTGAATACCTGAGTCAATTTCAGGGTGATGTTTTTCAGGTTGTGGCACCCCAAATAGTGCATTTACTTCAGGAAATAAAATCGCTAATGCCCCAATATCGTGTAGTATCTGAAAATAAATATGTGGTGATGGCGTATTAAAGGCTTTTTGTGTTTCTAGCCAAACTCGCTCGGCGGTTAAGTAATCTAACTCACCGCTTTTACTGATTTCTTTCATTAGCTGAAAGGTTTCAGGTGCTATTTGAAATCCAAGATGGTGAAAACGAGCTGCAAAACGAGCAACACGCAATACTCGCAATGGATCTTCACTAAAAGCTGGGGAAACGTGGCGTAGAATACGTTGTTCAAGATCGGTTATTCCCCCATAAAAATCGTGAAGGTTGCCATCTAAGTCTTGAGCAATCGCATTGATAGTAAGATCTCGTCGTAATAAATCTTCTGCTAAGGTAATATCGGGTGAGAAATTACAGAGAAAGCCGTTATAACCCTGCCCATTTTTTCGTTCTGTACGGGCCAGAGCGTATTCTTCTTTGGTTTTGGGGTGGAGAAATACAGGAAAGTCATTTCCTACTTGTTGATAACCTTCCGCTAATAATTGGGTAGGTGTTGTACCTACTACGAGCCAATCTCTGTCTGTGACTGTTAAGCCAAGTAGCTGATCTCGTACCGCTCCACCGACTAAATAAATATCCATTTTTTCCTATTTTTAATTGAAGTATATTGATTTTAATAGGGAGGCTGTAGCCCACACTACAAATTGATGCTGTTATCCGTTTAGACTAAATTCTCTCTTTGATGCCACCTAATTCTTCGGTCAGTTTTTCGGTGAATAAACGGAGTTCTTCACTCATCAATAAAAAGTCTGCATCAAAACGTTGGGCGACATCTTCTTTTAAAATATCATCATTTTTCTCACGAATATCATCGGCAAATTTAATCCGAGAAAGTGTTGCATCATCATTTAATACAAACGAAAAGTGATTTTCCCAATCTAATGCTAATTTTGTGACGAATTTACCCGCTTCTAAGTGAACATTGATCTCATCACTTTCTAAATCTTGGCGTTTACAGCGGATCACACTATCAGTATCAAAGGATTTTAATTCTGCTTCTTCTAATAAAGTAAGCCAATGTGGTGTATGCCCTTTAGCTAACCAATTTGTCATTGCATCGCTAGGTTGTTGTGCAAATGAAATAGGTACAACAGGTAGAGATCCTAAGGTTTTACGCAATAATGCAAGGGTATCTTCTGCTCGCTTACTTGATGCCGCATCGACATAAACAAGTTGGCGTTCTATATCTAGCCAAATCGCTGTAAACTGATGTTTGCTAAACGCTCGTGGTAGTAGCATTGCGACTACATCATCTTTAATTGCTTGTTTTTCGGTTTTCTTTAATTTACGTTGCTCTTTATGCTCAAGGCTCTCAATTCGAGCTTCCGTTTCTTTTTTAATAACTTGTGCTGGAAGTAATTTTTCTTCTTTATGGGAAACCAATAGAAATTGTTGCCCGATAGAAAAATGGAGTAATTCACTACTGGAAAGTGGATTAGACCAACCAAATTTGCTCATATCACTTTGTTGGCAAGGGGTAAATTTTGTCTGTTGTAACTGTGTTTCTAGCTCGCCACTAGTAAGTGTTAAGGGGCTAGTTAAACGGTAGATCATCACATTTTTGAACCAAAACATTTAGGAATCCTTATTGATAGCGTAGAATTGTGTTATTTTACGCTAACTCGTCTAATTTACAAAAAAGGAGAATATATGCAGCACAAGAAAATTGCTTTTATTGGTGCAGGTAATATGGCATTTGCAATTATTTCAGGCTTAGTGAAAAGTGGTTATCCTACTTCAAATATTATTGCTTGCAATAAAAGTAATCAGGCTCGCCGTCAAGAATTAGGCATAATAGGGATCAATGTTGAATTGACTAATCGTCAAGCGGTTGAACAAGCAGATGTGGTGATTTTAGCGGTTAAACCACAGATGATGGCAGATGTGTGTGCAGAGTTTGCCGATATTGATTTTAGCCCCAAATGGATCTTATCGGTTGCGGCAGGGATTTCAGTAGCTCGTTTAGAACAATTACTCCCTTCCGCTAAAAATATAGTACGTTCAATGCCGAATACGCCATCGTTAATTGGGGAAGGTTTGTCTGGCTTATTTGCAAAAAAATCGGTCGATCCTACCGCTTGTCAGTTTGCTGAAACATTGCTTTCAGCAGTAGGGCAGTGTTATTGGGTAGAAACTGAAGCACAATTAAACCAAATTATTGCAATCACAGGCTCAAGTCCAGCTTATTTCTTCCGCTTTATGGAAGCGATGCAACAATCGGCAATACAAATGGGCTTTAGCGAAAATGATGCCCGTTTCTTGGTACAATCTGTGGCGGTAGGGGCTGCTAAAATGGTGGTGGCTAATCCAACTCTTTCATTAGCAACGCTACGAGAAAATGTAACTTCAAAAGGTGGGACAACTGCACAAGCCCTAGCGGTGTTTGAACAGCATCAGTTGGCGGATACGGTCAATCAAGCAATGAATGCAGCGATTAGACGAGCAGAAGAGATGGAAAAATCGCTATGATTAAACTTACCCCTTTTCAATGGTCATCTTTTAACTTTTTTGGCTATTACGCAGCTTTTGGGGTGTTGTTACCATTTTTACCAGTATGGTTGCAACATCACCGCTATGATACCGAAATGATCGGCGTGCTGATTTCTCTTGGGTACTTATTCCGTTTTATCGGTGCAATGTATTTTTCTCGTGTAAGTAATCCGAATAAATTGATCCCACTTAACCGTTTTCTCACTTGGGCAACAGTGGTGATGTTAGGCATAATGGCGTGGGTAGTGGGTTCAATTTGGTTATTTTTACCCGTCATTGCGTTATTCCATATTTTTAATGGTGGTTCGATGCCGATTGCCGATACTATCGCTTCAACTTGGCAACAACAAATAGGCTTAGACTACGGCAAAAGCCGTTTATTTGGCTCCATTGCATTTGTGATAGGGCTAACCAGTACGGGCTATCTTATCGGTATATTAGGCGAAAGTGCGATTATTGGTATTTTAGCAGGTTGGCTTGTGTTTCTTGGTTTAGGGATAAGTAGTCGCCCAACTCAAGGATTTTGTGTAGCAGAAAATCCCCAAAATAAAGATAATCAGATGAGTTATTGGCAACTATTTAAAGTACCAAACACAATGAGAATGTTAATTGCAATTTCGCTAATTCAAGGATCTCACGCTGTTTATTACGCATATAGCACTATTTATTGGTCAAGCAATGGTATCTCAACACAAGGAGCAAGTTTATTATGGGGAGCTGCGGTTATTGCTGAAATTATAGTTTTTTTCTTTTCTCATAAGCTATTTAAAACGTGGAAAACTTATTATTTAATGCTGTTTTCAGCATTGGGTGCTGTTGTTCGTTGGATTACACTTGCTTCAACTAATGAAGTGATGATTATTGCACTGGCTCAAACATTACACGCAGTTTCTTATGTGGTTGGGCATTATGCAATGATCCGTTATATTTCGACTCAGCCCGTAAGTCATATTGCGAAGTTACAAGCTCTCTATTTTAGTTTAGCAAGCTGTATGGTGATTGCTTTATTTACCTTTATTGCTGGTTTTGTGTATCAATCTTCCCCAGTATTCAGCTTTTGGTTAATGGCAATTTTTGCTTTCCCTGCAATTTTTATTGCGCCAAGGAAACTTGAGACGAGAGTTTGATTTGTATAATCGATAATACTTTACAAGCGGTGCAATTTTGCAAATTTTTTGCAAGAACGCACCGCTTGTTGTATTTTTTCCTTGTAATTTTAAGGATTTTTGCTAAATTCCACAGGTTATTTTTCCATTAAAAACTGAAAAGGTTAAGCAATGAGCCAACAACTCGATTTAATTAAATCTTCAATAAAATCTATCCCTGATTATCCAAAAGCAGGCATTATCTTTCGTGATATTACCTCATTACTAGAAGTGCCAACAGCATTCCAAGCCTGTATTGATGCTATTGTGGCAGAATACAAAGATAAAGGTATTACAAAAATTGTCGGCACAGAATCTCGCGGTTTTATTTTTGGTGCACCAGTTGCATTAGCATTGGGTGTTCCTTTTGTATTAGTGCGTAAGCCTAAAAAACTCCCAAGAGAAACCATTGCCCAGTCTTATAGCTTAGAATATGGCGAAGATACTTTAGAAATCCATACGGATTCTATTCAAGCTGGCGATAATGTTTTAGTCATTGATGATTTGTTAGCGACAGGCGGTACAGTAGAAGCGACAGTAAAACTCATTCGCCGTTTAAATGGTAAAGTTGAAAATGCCGCTTTTGTGATTTGGTTACCTGAATTAGGCGGAGCAGAACGCTTAGCGAAAGAAGGAATCAAATCATTCACGTTAGTGAGCTTTGAAGGCCACTAATTCAGATAAATTAAGGTTGGCATAATGTCCTATCAAGTTTTAGCACGCAAATGGCGTCCACAACGTTTTAGTCAAGTTGTTGGGCAACAACACGTTTTATCCGCATTAGAAAATGGCTTGAGAGAAGATAGACTTCATCACGCTTATCTTTTTTCGGGAACTCGTGGTGTGGGGAAAACCTCTATTGCACGTTTATTTGCGAAAGGCTTAAATTGTGAAACAGGCATTACAGCTGACCCTTGTGGGCAATGTGCTAACTGTAAAGCGATTGAAGAAGGTCGCTTTATTGATTTAATTGAGATTGATGCGGCTTCTCGTACTAAGGTAGAAGATACCCGAGATGTATTGGATAACGTACAGTACAAACCAACGGTTGGGCGTTTTAAAGTTTATTTAATTGACGAAGTGCATATGCTTTCTCGTCATAGTTTTAATGCGTTACTCAAAACCCTAGAAGAGCCGCCTGAGTATGTTAAATTCTTATTAGCAACAACAGATCCACAAAAATTACCGATTACCATTTTATCTCGCTGTATGCAATTTCATTTGCGTGCATTAGATCCAAGTCAAATTCGCAACCATTTAGAATTTATCTTACAGCAAGAGCAAATTCCCTATGAATTGCCTGCTCTTGAAAAACTTGCAAAGGCGGCACAAGGTAGTATTCGAGATTCATTAAGTTTGACCGATCAAGCGATTGCGGTCAGTAATGCAAATATTACCTTGCCTGTTGTTAGTCAAATGCTTGGGCTAATTGATGATCATCAACCAATTGAACTGGTTCAAGCATTAGCTTTGGCAGACGGTGAAAAAGCAATGAATGTTATTCAAACGGTGGCAGAGAAAGGGATTGACTGGCAACAGCTATTAAGCGATGTGGCGGAAACTTTGCACCAAATCGCAATGTTACAACTATTGCCACATTCTGCGAATGAAGAAACTCCATTACACTTCTTAGCACGTCAATTGTCGCCAGAAGACGTACAATTTTTCTATCAGCTAATGCTAACAGGAAAAAAAGAGTTGCCTTTTGCACCTGAACAGCGTTCAGGGGTAGAAATGACTATATTGAGAGCATTGGCTTTTCACCCAAAAAATGTGGAGCAGGTAGCTTTTTCAACAGCTCAAACAAACCAACAGAATGTAACTTCGCAAAACAATGCACAACAAAATATCGCTCAGTTACGCCAACGTTTATCGCAAAATCAGCAAGTTACAGAACAGAAAACCGATATGGTTCAAAATGCACCAGTAACGCCAACATCTGATGCACAAGCGGTAAGAACAGAGCCAACATTTGCAACTACTACAAAAAGTTCATCTCAATCATCACAAGCAGATGTTGTAACTAGCACACAATCTGCACTGATGGCACTTAATGCGTTAAAGCAATTAGATGCTACTGATGAGCAAAAAAAAAAGTCTGAACCATTAACTTCACCAACATTACACACACAAACAGCCTCTAAACTAAGTACGAATAAAGGAAATTTACAGGAACGTTTTTCACAGATTGCAGCCGCAATGAGTGAGAAAAAACAAGTAGAAACGAGTAAAAATGTTAATGTAAGTAGAGAGACGGAAAATTCAACTTCAGATGAAGGTTATCGCTGGACGTGGCTAAATCCTGAGTTAGAACATCAAGAAGAACAAGCTAAACCGTCAGATATCAAACAAGCGATTTTACAAGAACGTACCCCCGAATTAGTGCGTAAAACAATCGAACTCTCTTGTCAGCAAGATGAATGGTGTGAATTGGTAAATCGTCTTAATTTAACAGGGCTAACTCGTCAAATTGCATTAAATAGTTATGTTGCTCATAAAGAACATAATCAATTTGAATTAGTGCTGAAACCCTCAATGGCACATTTGAATACCGATGATACTCGCCAACACCTGACACAAGCATTTGAGCAATTGGGCTTAACTTATCAGCTTCGTATTGGTGAGAGTGAACAGCATCAAACCCCGTTAGAGTTTCGCCGCACAATTTTTGAAAAAATGACCTATGATGCAAAACAAGCGTTATTAGCAGATGGTAAATTACAACTTTTACGCAATGCATTCGGGGCAACCATTGATGAATCAACGATCAGGGCGGTAGCAGAATAATGAAAGCATTAGAGATAAAGAATTTAGTTAAACAGTACGCCACAGGTGTACAAGCCGTCAAAGGCATTGATCTCACCGTAGAGCAAGGTGATTTTTATGCACTACTTGGACATAACGGTGCAGGAAAATCCACTACTATTGGAATTATCAGCTCTTTGGTGAATAAAACGAGCGGTACTGTGAAAGTCTTTGGTTACGATTTAGATAGCCAAAAAATCCAATTAAAACAGCAAATTGGCTTAGTTCCACAAGAATTTAACTTCAATCAATTTGAAAAAGTCATTGATGTATTACTTAATCAAGCGGGGTTTTATGGCGTTCCAAAAGCGGAAGCCTTAAAACGAGCAGAGTATTGGTTAAGTAAATTAGATTTATGGGAAAAACGAGAGAGCTTAACTCGAGAGCTTTCAGGGGGAATGAAACGTAGAGTAATGATTGCTCGTGCGTTAATGCATAATCCAAAATTGTTAATTCTTGATGAACCGACCGCAGGGGTAGATATTGAACTTCGCCGTAGCCTTTGGGATTTTTTGCGTGAGCTAAATCAACAAGGCACAACGATCATTCTGACGACCCATTACCTTGAAGAAGCGGAAACACTATGTCGCAATATCGGGATTATTCAGCAAGGTCAACTCATTGAAAATACATCAATGAAAACCCTATTAGCCAAGCTAGAAACAGAAACATTTTTGCTTGATGTTGCAGAAAAACGACCGCTTGTTATTGAAGGTTACCCAGTGAAATGGATTGATGAAAGCACCCTAGAAGTTGAAGTTAAACGAGAGCAAGGGTTAAATAACTTATTCCAACAGTTTAGCCAACAACAGATTGAAATTTTAAGTTTACGCAATAAATCTAACCGCTTGGAAGAGCTGTTTATGAGTTTAAAGTAAAGGAAACAAAATGATTGGTTTTTATACCTTAGTTGCAAAAGAATCAAAACGCATTTTACGCATTTGGCGACAAACATTAGTGCCACCGATTATTACCACTACGCTCTATTTTTTAATTTTTGGCACATTGATCGGTAAACGTATCGGCGATATGAATGGTGTAAGCTATATGCAGTTTATTGCACCAGGGTTAATAATGATGTCGGCGATTACCGCATCTTATACGAATAGTGCATCATCATTCTTTTTAAGTAAATTTGTGCGAAATATCGAAGAACTACTCGTATCGCCTCTTTCAACTCACACAATCATTTGGGGTTATGTAGCAGGGAGTGTTGTGCGTGGTGTGTTAGTTGGCATTTTAGTGACTACTGTGGCACTCTGTTTTGTTTCTTATGATATACACTCTTGGTTTGTGATTATCCTAACAATGTTGATGACCACTATCGCTTTTGGATTAGGTGGGCTAATCAATGCGGTCTTTGCCAATAACTTTGATGACATCGGCACAATTCCAACCTTTGTATTAACGCCTTTAACTTATTTAGGTGGGGTATTTTATTCCATCACATTGTTACCTGAATTTTGGCAGACAGTTTCACAATTTAACCCTATTGTTTATATGATTAGTGGTTTCCGCTATGGATTTTTAGGTATTAGTGATGTCTCTATTTACTACACCTTTGGCGTACTTTCACTCTTTATCATTGTGTTATACAGTTGGGCATATTCGCTAATCAATCGTGGTGTTGGGTTGCGATCTTAAATAAAGTTATTTTGCGTAGGGTGGGCTTTAGCCCACCATTTTGTCCATTACACCATTTTAAAGGATTATTCAACCCATAACGGCAATTGGATTTTAATTCGTAATCCACCTAGCGGGCTTTTTTCTGCGGTAACCATACCTTTATGTTGTTGGATAGCATTATATACGATGGCTAATCCAAGTCCTGTTCCCCCTGTTTGTCTAGCTCTGTCTTCTTCTACTCGATAAAATGGACGGAAAATTTCTTCATATTGATCATCGGGTACACCAGGCCCATCATCATCAATGATGATCACTAAGTCTGTTTTTTCAACATAAATAATAACTTTTATACAGTTTGTTGCATATTTTTTTGCATTACGAACTACATTTTCCACCGCACTAGATAAGGTTGCAATATTTCCATTGATATGGAATCGTTCAGGATGTGGAACCCTTACACTAACCAAAAAATCAAGATTATGTTGCTCTAATTCAAATTTAGCATCAGCAAAAATATCTTCCCAAATTTTATTAATTGTGAAAATTTCCCTGCGGAGATGTAAATCAACTTGTTGGCGAGAAAGTGATAGTAAATCGTGAATCATTGTATCTAATTTCTGTATTTCATTTTCGATACGAGTAAGTTCATTAGATTCACCATTACGGCGGCGAATGAGTGAAACTGCTAATTGCATACGCGTTAAAGGTGTTTTTAACTCGTGAGAAATATCAGAAAGTAGTCGTTGTTGATAGCTAGTCAATTTTTGCAGGGATAGAATCATTCTATTGAAACTTTTTCCTACTTGTCGTAATTCAATAATTCCTTCAGTTTCCAGTTTGGGATCTATCATTAAATTTCCTATTGCAACAGCATCGGCTGACATCCTTAGTGCTTTTACTGGCCTCGCTATTCGCAATGAAAGTCCAATCAATAAAGGGGTAAAAATAGCAAACAGAATAAGTAAAATTAGAATAGGGGAATCAAAAATAGCATTGATCACTTCTGTTTGTGGATCGACTTGATCAATGAAGTATTGATAATATTTTTTATCTTCAGAACTAACTAGAAATGGACCATAAATCTCAATTGTTCCAAAACGGCGTTGTAATGGCTCAAGAGGGTTATTAGCTTTAAAGATAAAGGCTCTTAATGTGTTTAGGTATTTTTTATTTACACCAACAATCGTATTAGTTTCTTGCTCAAAAAGAATTATATCAAACCCATTTGAGGTAACTGTTTTAAGGTTTCTATCAACAATTTCATCTAAATTATACTCTAATTGAGTATTTTGGCTTTCTTGATAAAAAAATCGTAGTTCTCGTTCTTTTATCGTATTAAAAATACGAGCATCAAATTTAGGCAAGGCTAAAGCAACGCTTAAAACTAATACGATCATTAAAGCAAAATAGGCAAAGATTTGAAACGCTAAATAATTACGTAGTGTTTTAAATTTATTCCATAAGTAAGCCATATCTAATTCCTAAATAAGTAAAAAAATCCCCCGTACAGGGGGATAATCAATTATTTGTCAGTTACAAGCAAATAGCCTCGACCTCGTAAGGTTTTAAACCAAGGTAGGTTATCATTACGTTCAGGTAGCTTTTTACGCAAATTAGAAATATGCATATCAATTGCTCTATCATAAGGTGTTAAGCGTTTACCTAGAATTTCAATACTCAATAATTCACGAGAAAGGATCTGCCCTGGGTTACGCATTAAAATTTGTAATAACGCAAATTCAGTCCCTGTAAGATCCAAGTCTTTACCTTCAAACATTGCCTGTTGGCGACCAGGGTGTAATTCTACGCCTCCAAAATTTAATAGTTTTCGTTCATTTTCTTCATCGGCAACATCAGTAAAGTTATCTTTTATCACTTTAGTTCTGCGTAAAATAGCTTTAATACGAGCAATAAGTTCACGATCATTAAAAGGTTTTGGTAAATAATCATCAGCCCCTAATTCTAAACCTAACACTCTGTCAATATCATCATCTCTTGCACTAAGCATTAGTACGGGTAAGTCATATTTTTGGCGAACTTGCTTTAAGGTTTCAATACCATTAAGTACAGGCATCATTACATCAAGTAGAACCAAATCATAGTGTTGCGTTTCAAGTTCTTTCAGGGCTTCTTGACCATTATGCACAACCAGAATATCAAATCCTTCCAATGACAATAATTCGGCTAGAAGCTCCGTTAATTCAATATCATCATCAACAAGTAAAATTTTAGGCATAGACGATTTCCCATTTTCAATTATAACAATTCATTACGCTATTTTAGCATTTCTTGACATTTTCGCCATTAAAGTTACTACTTTAACTAAAATTGTCAATTTATTCCATTGTTTTTATTTGATGCCAGATTAAATCTAACTCAGCAAGAGAGCATTGTTCAAGGCTTTTCCCTTGTTCTTTCACGTTTCTTTCAACCTGTTTAAAACGATTTTCAAACTTTACATTTGCATTACGCAAGCAAGTTTCGGCATCAATATTATGGTGACGACAAAGATTTACGCTAGCAAAGAGTAAATCCCCTAATTCTTCCGCTAATTTTTCGGGGTGAACTGGGGTAGCGTATAATTCTTCACGCACCTCTTCTAATTCTTCTTCCACTTTCGCTAAGACATCTTGTGGGTTATCCCAATCAAAACCAACTTTCGCACAACGTTTTTGTAATTTAGTGGCACGAGTTAAAGCAGGTAAAGCAAAAGGCAAGTCATCTAAAATAGATTGTTGCTGTTTAGCTGCTTTTTCTTTAGCTTTCTGAGCTTCCCAGTTTTGTAGGGCTTCTTCGCTATTGGTAGCTGATTTATCTCCAAAAACGTGTGGGTGGCGATAAATCAATTTTTCGTGAATGTCGCTTAGTACATCTTGAAAGGTAAAAGTGCCTTCTTCCTTTGCTAATTGACTAAAAAATACCACTTGGAGTAATAAATCGCCTAATTCTTCACGTAAAGCGGTACGATCTTTAGTATGAATTGCTTCTGCAACTTCATAGGTTTCTTCTAATAAACAAGGTACCATTGAATCAAAATTTTGTTTAATATCCCAAGGGCAGCCTGTTTTCGGATCTCGTAATTTTTCTACAACTTCTAAAAATTGTTCAATACTTACCATTTTATTCTCCCAAAGTAATAATGGTTTTATGTTACAATCTTTACATTTTAAAACATAACGCCTAAGGATTCACTATGGATTTAGCTTATCTTCAAAAAATGCCACAAGCAGAATTTACACAACGTCGTCAGCGAGTGTTTGAACAAATGCAAGATAATTCTGCATTGATTGTCTTTACCGAAACGGAAAAACGCCGTAATAGCGATTGTGATTATTTATTTCGCCCAGATAGCTATTTTTGGTATCTCACAGGCTTTATTGAACCTAAATCGGCGCTATTGTTAGTGAAAAAAGCAGGGCAGTGTGAAAGCATTATTTTTCTGCGTAAAAAAGATCCACTAATGGAAACTTGGAACGGTCGCCGCTTAGGGATTGAATTAGCCCCTACTACGCTAGAAGTTAATCAAGCCCACGATATTGAAGAAATTCAAGACATACTTACAAAAAAAATGGCAGATCTAACCGCTTGTTACTATGCTCGTGGTGTTCAAGAGTGGGGAGATGGTCTTGTATTTGCCAGTTTAGATGCTATCAAAGCTAAACGCCAAAAATACCCAACTACCTTAATTGATTGGCAACCAATGTTATCTGAAATGCGTCTATTCAAATCAGAAAATGAACTGGCTTTATTACAACAGGCTTGCCATATTTCTGCCCTTGCTCACGTTCGAGCAATGAAACAAACTCGCCCCAATCGCTATGAAATGGAAATAGAAGGTGAAATTCAATATGAGTTTTCTCGTTTTGGGGCACGTTTTGCCTCTTATAACCAAATTGTTGCTGGGGGGGATAATGCTTGTATTCTACACTACAATGAAAATGATCAAGTACTTCAAGATGGTGATTTATTGCTTATTGATTCGGGTGCAGAATTTGCAATGTATGCTGGGGATATTACCCGTACCTTTCCTATTAACGGAAAGTTTAGCCCAGCTCAACGTGAAGTGTATGAAATTGTTTTAGAAGCAATGAAAGAAGCTGCAAAATTACTTGTACCACAAGGTTCTATTTATCAAGCTAATGAGAAAGCTATTCGCATAATGACAGAAGGAATGGTTCGTTTAGGTATATTAAAAGGCGATGTGGATAAGCTGATCGAAGAAAAAGCCTATAAAGCCTACTATATGCACGGTTTAGGACATTGGCTTGGGTTAGATGTTCACGATGTTGGCGATTACGGTAATGAACGAGATCGACCACTTGAAATTGGAATGGTATTGACACTTGAGCCTGGGTTATATATTCCTAAAAGTGCAGATGTGCCAGAACAGTATAAAGGTATCGGTATTCGTATTGAAGATAACCTACTTATTACCGAATATGGCAATAAAAATCTCACAAGCGGAGTACCGAAAGAGATTGATGAGATTGAAGCGTTGATGGAAAAGCATTAAGGTTATATAAATTACTGTAAAGTTATTACAAAAAATAGACACATATCATACTTTATTTGTTAGAATGGAGTTGGATAGTGTAGTCTCCGAGGTCAGTTTAGGAAACTAAGCTGACCTTTTATATATCCAAAAAAATATAAATATAAAACTAGGTTCATTTGTAATTATACAAAATTACTGAGATTTGTAAGGTAGGTTTTAGTCCACCATATTTAAATCAAATCAATAAGTTACAAAATGGTGGGCTAAAGCTCGCTACTGCAAGTGAGTTTGTCAATAATCTGACATAACACCTAGTTATGATTAATTTTTTATTAAAGTAAAGTAGGATTGTTCGCATGAATAT
>NZ_JBSIUP010000030.1:0-28931 GCF_053654055.1 Ursidibacter sp. B-7004-1
TCTCGTCCAAAGAATGTGGTATCCATAATAATATTTAAATGCGTTGAAATAGGCATTTTTAATGCGGTTTTAGGGGCTTTATCAATATATCGCTGAATAGTTTTAACGGAGCATTTATATTTAATGGCGAGTTCTTTGTAGGCCTGTTTTCCTTGCGAATAATCAAACCAAATATCGGTGGGGTTTATTTTATGTTGAAAGGTGAATGTTTTATTACTGTGTAATGGACAAAAATGTGGGATTTTTGTCCATTACACCTTTTAGGTAGCATTTTTAAGAAAAATGTACCTTAGTGAGTTATTTACTTGCTAAGGTACAGGTTGTGGATAGCGATTAAGTTTTTTGAATAGTGATTTCCCAACTTGCATCATCTACTTGGGCAAAATAGGTAACAGGATAGTTATTTTCAGCCGCCCAGCGTGGTAAGTTTTCTGTTGCTTCAGCACAGGTGAATTGAATATGTAGTTCATCACCAGCATTTAATTCAGCCATTTTCTTTTTGGCTTCTAACAATGGAACAGGGCAAAGTTGCCCGTTAGTGTCAAGTGTGTATTTCATCGTTACTCCTTATTTTTTAGTGGACGAATATAAACAAAGTAGCTCATTAACCAAGTACCTAAAATAATGAAAATGAGTGATAACCAACCTTTAGTACTCATTACTGCTGTTGCCGTTAAGCCGTTTCCGATAGTACAACCGCCCGCTAATGAAGCACCAACCCCCATCAATAAACCACCGATTACACTATTTCGAGTTGTTTTGAGATCAGGCATACGCCATTTAAATTCACGACTACCTTTTGCTGCAATATATGAACCTAACATTATGCCGAGAACTAAAAACACACCCCAGTTGATTCTTTTAATATCGCCCGTTACTAAATAAGTAATAATATTAGCAGATGGACCTGTAATACTTAATCCCGAACTTTTACCGCTTAAACCATTTACAAACCACGCAGCAAATGCGAGTAAACCAATTAACACTGCTGCAAAAAATGGGTGATATCGTCTTTCAAAGAGATAATGACGAATACCTGAATAACGTGGTGGGAGTTTTGCAATTTGAATTTTGGGTTGTTTCAACGTTCGATAGACAACAAACAAGGTAATAACAGAAAGTAATAAAACTAGCCACCAAACTGAAATACCTAAACTTGCCGCAAGGTTATCGTTAATTCTACCGTATTGTTCAAGAGATTTTTGAACGCCATTTAAAGCGCCAAACCTCATCATAGCGGCACTGACCATATACATAAAAAGTGCTATCCAACTACTAATCAATCCTTCTCCAGCGTGATACCAAGTACCTGTTGCACAACCACTTGCTAAAATAATACTCGCACCAAAGATAATTGAGCCAATAATCACAGAGAATACAGAAAAGTCTTTGTAGGGAGCAGAGATATATCCAAATTCAATCAATGCTAGTACACCTATACTTTGTACGCATATTGCAATGAGTAAAGCATAAAACATTTTATTGTTTTTGGAGAGATACATATCTCGGAAACCGCCAGTTAGACAGAAACGAGAGCGTTGAAATACAAAGCCAAGTAACCCGCCGATTAGCAAGGCTGATAGAATTGTCCAAAACATAACTAAACCTTAGTATAATGTAATGAGAAGTGATAAAGTCGCTATTATGTTGAGTACAAAATAGCTGTCAATTTGTTCTTGGCGGTTTTATGAAGTAGCTCACATATTGAATATACAAGTTGGTATTAGGGTGAATTATATCCACCCTATTTTTGAAATAAATTGAAAAAATTACTCGATAATTTCTACTTCAGTATTCACATTTAATCCCCGGACTAATTGTGAACCTTTTCTTGCTCGTTCCCCCCGATAATTTTCAATATCGCTTGGTTTTAGGGTAATTTTGCGTTTTCCTGAAACAAAGACGATAGATTGTGTTGGTCGTATCACTAATAAACGTGCAAGTAATTCTGTTCGTTCTTTTGCTGCAGTAGCAGAAATATTGATGATTTTATTTCCTTTACCTTTTGAAAGAGTTGGTAATTCTGACGTTGGGAAAACTAACATTCTACCTACACTGCTCATTGCAACTAATAAGTTTTCTTCCGAATCGTCAATGAATTGCGGTGGTAGTACTTTTGCATTTTCCGTTAAGGAAATTACCGCTTTACCAGCTTTGTTGCGTGAAACTAAATCACTAAATTGGCAAATAAAACCATAGCCAGAATCTGATGCCATCAATAACTTACGATGATCTTCAGCCATTAACACATATTCTACACTTGCTCCTTCAGGTAAACTGATTTTACTGGTAATCGGCTCGCCTTGCGAACGTGCGGACGGTAATGATGTCGGTTCAAGTGCATAGCTTCGTCCTGTACTATCAACGAATACCACAGGCTGATTACTTTTACCATAAGCGTGAGCCAAATAGCCATCTCCAGCTTTATAGCTTAGTGATTGCACATCAATATCGTGTCCTTTGGCACAACGTACCCAACCTTTTTCAGATAGAATAATAGTAACGGGTTCTGTTGGTGTTAAATCACTTTCGGCAATAGCTTTAGCCTCAGCTCGTTCTACTAATGGGGAACGACGTGGGCTGGCATAAGTTTTGGCATCGGCTTGAATTTCTTTTTTAATCAGATTATTTAATTTACGCTCTGAACCAAGAACACCTTGTAGATACTCTTTTTCTTCTTCTAATTTCTGTTTCTCAGCATTGAGTTGATGCTCTTCTAATTTTGCAAGATGACGTAGGCGTAAATTTAAAATCGCTTCTGCTTGAATATCGGTTAAATTAAAACGTGCTATTAACACTGGTTTCGGTTCATCTTCGTTACGGATAATATGAATAACTTCATCAATATTAAGATAAGCAATCATTAAACCGTCTAAAATATGTAAACGGTTTAAAATTTTATCCAAACGATAACTTAAACGGCGAGTAACGGTATTACGGCGAAATTCTAGCCACTCAGTTAGAATGGTAAGCAGATTTTTTACCGCAGGTTTACCGTCTAAACCAAGCATATTCATATTGACCCGATAACTTTTTTCGAGATCCGTTGTGGCGAATAAATGGTTCATTAACTCATCGAAATCAATACGATTAGAACGTGGCTCTAACACGATACGAATTGGGTTTTCGTGATCAGATTCATCACGCAGATCATCAACCATTGGTAATTTTTTATTACGCATCTGTGTTGCGATTTGTTCAATCACTTTAGATGGTGATGCTTGATGTGGCAAGGCTTTAATCACAATCTTGCCATCTTCTTTTGTCCAAACTGCTCGTGCTTTAATTGACCCTTTCCCCTGTTCATAAATTTTCACAATTTCTGCTTTTGGGGTAATGATTTCTGCGTCTGTTGGGTAGTCAGGGCCTTGTACACAAGTCAATAAATCGGCTAAACAAGCGGTGGGATTATCTAATAATTTTACCGTTGCATCGGCAAGTTCATTGATATTGTGTGGTGGAATATCCGTTGCCATTCCCACTGCAATACCTGTTGTGCCATTCAGTAAAATATGTGGCAAACGAGAAGGAAGATATTTAGGTTCTTCTAATGAACCATCAAAGTTAGGTTGATAATCTACCGTACCTTGCCCGAGTTCAGAGAGCAAGATCTCTGCCATTTTAGAAAGCTTAGATTCAGTATAACGCATTGCTGCGAAAGACTTCGGATCATCAGGAGCCCCCCAGTTACCTTGCCCGTCAATTAGTGGGTAGCGGTAAGAGAAAGGCTGTGCCATTAGCACCATTGCTTCATAACAAGCACTGTCGCCGTGTGGGTGGAACTTACCTAATACATCGCCGACTGTGCGAGCTGATTTTTTATATTTTGCTGAGGCATTAAGTCCAAGCTCCGACATTGCGTAAATAATACGGCGTTGTACGGGTTTGAGCCCATCTCCAATAAAGGGAAGGGCACGATCCATAATGACATACATTGAATAGTTGAGATAAGCATCTTCGGTAAAACGCTTAATCGGCATTTGTTCTATGCCTTCATAGTTAATTTCGTTGCTCATAGTTTTGCTAGATAAATGTTCAGAAAAATGGACGCAAAATTGCGTCCAAAGTGTGGGAATTGTCGCTTATTTAAGGGCGATTGTCTAATCTTTAAGGCTAAATCTTTCTCACAAATAACATAAAAATCAACGCTATAAAACATAAACCCATCGCCAGATACCAAGTACTATGATACCCAAATTGACTTGCCACTATACCTGCAATTGGACCTGCAGTTACCCAACTGGCAGAGCCTGTATTGGTAAAAAGTGTGGTTGCTGTTCCCATTTTATAGGGCATTAAATCTTGGAAGTAAATCATTCCGATTGAGGCAAGAATGCCGACAAATAACCCGTTGAGTAATTGGCTTGCAATGAGTTGCCATTCTGTTGTAGCAAGAGATAAGCAGAGGTAATAGCCAATACCTGACACAATACCGATGAGCATTAGGCTTTTTTTGTCAATAAATTTGGTACAGTAGCCCGCAATAAGCATTACGGGGATCTCAATAGCTGCTGCTGTTCCCATCAATAGCCCAGCCAAGCGGTCGGATAATCCCAAACTTTCGCTTAAATAGATTGGCATATTGATAAACATCATACTGTTACAAGTCCAGACAAATAGACAAGTAAAGCAGAGCAAAATGACAGAGTTACGATTACTACTAATCCCTTCTTCTCGAATTTGTTCATCTTCATTTTGATTTGTAATTTGGGGATCGGAACTTACCGCTTGTGGTAGCATCAAGACCACAATAATAATCGACATTGCAAAAATAGTAGCAGCTGCACAATACATAAAGGTAAAGCCGAATTGATCAGAAAGTAGATAAGCAAGAGGAGGACCTACAATCCAAGCTAACGAAAGCTGAGCTCTTAATACGGTATTAAACATTGTGCTATCACGTTTTTGACTATTGCTATATTCACGAGAAAGTGCAAAAAGCTGTGATGATGCGGAAGAACCTAATCCTAAAATTAACGTGCCTAAAATCAGTAAGACATAATAGTCCCGATTAAAAGCAAAGAGTAAGCAACCAAACATTTGCATTACACAGCTTAGTGCAATAATCAGTTTGCGGTTGGGATAGCGGTCGGAATAGTGTGCTACGATTTGACTGAGTATCATCGAAACCAATGAATTGATAGAATAAAATAGCCCTACCATCATTGGATCACTGGTAACTTCTTTATGTAGATAAACGGTTAATGCAGGAATACGTAATGCTCCTGCAAGCCCAGTCATAAAGATTACAATCAAAAAGGCTGCGGAAGCAGAGGTTAGAAGTCTGCGACTAATATTCGGTTGCAATGGATTAAGTGGTTGCATAGTTTAAGAAAAGTAATTTAAAGATAGGGTATTATAAAGGAATAAAATGCTAGTGGATTAGTTGAAATAAAAAAGAAGGCGAGAGAATATGATCTGACAGACACGGTAATTTTAAACGGGGACTGTCAGATTAGGTTTAATCTTCTACATTCTATTTTATAGCTGTTGTTCTTCGGCAAGTACTTGGAATTGTCGAATATAGTTTGCAATTTCTTTTGCATATTCTGACATCATTCGTGTACGGCGCTGTGGATGTTTGAAATATTCAAAATCTTTGCTATCTAATGTCCAAAAGTTGAGAGCGTATTTATCAGGGTTTTTCCAACCTAACCACCACTGACTATTGCTAAAACCTGGCGAAATTGTTTTAATAATATTGATAACTTGTGTTTCTTGTTCAGGATTATCTAGCATTGTTTCATTTCGTAGAAAACCATAATAAATGCCATTATCAAGTTCCACTTTGAAATTAATCATTTCTCCATTTTTAGTTGTGTAAACAGGAATTTTAATTCCATAATAACGATGACGATTTCTTGCTCGAGCGTAATATTGGTTTACATCTTGCGTAAAATCTTTTCGTTCAATATCTAAATCCTGGTTTTCAAGTTGAGTTTGTAATTCATTCCAGAAATAATTCTGCATTTCGTATTTATCGAGCTTTTCACCTTCGATAAAGAGATCACATTCCGATAATAGCGTTTCAATACTTTCTTTTGCAATTGGATTGCTGGTTGTTTTGTACAAATCATTTTTTAAAATAGCAACAATATTAAAAAGTTCTTCAGAGAATGAAGCGTAATAATTAGCAACTAATTTTTGTTTATCTTCACCTGCTGCCATAAATTCATTCATTTTTTTGATTAAATGTGTTACTCGCTCAAAAATTGCTTTAGTGGTTTCTTCTGTACTATGCATTTGGATATAGGAGAGTTGGAAAAGTAAATCTTTCAATTCATCAATGGTATCTACAGGATCTTTATTTAATGCAATTTGCACTTTTCCATCTTCTACAATATCTTTGAGTTTTTCTAAAAACTGGTGATAAACTTCTTGTTTTTTCTCAAACACAGTGAGGTTTTTATCGCGCTCTTCTTCTGTTGCCGTTTGTCCTTGTAGTAAGAATACAGTGACGATCGCTGTTAAAATTGCACCGATTGCTCCGTTATTGATTTCTTCAATGATTTTAGGTAAGGCATCTTCATAAACTTTATTCAATACGAATAAACTCAATGAAATGCTTAATAATATGCCAAGCCATGCATAGATTTTTTTAGACATGATTTTTCCTTAGTAAAATTGTTAAATGTGATTTTTGATAAGATTGATTGCCCAATCTTTAACTTCAGGGAAATAGGCGGTATCTAGAACAAATTCTTGACCTCGTGCAACGGTTTTTAATATAACTTTGTCAGGATTATCTGTATCATCACCCCATCTTGTTAGATTGCGGTGGTAGCTTAATGCTTGCTCTGGGTTTTCTCTTGCATCTAAACATTTTGGTAGAGACCAAATTGAACGAGGGTGTCCTAGTTTTGTAAGTATTAAATCGGAAGAGAACTTGTTTAACATTCCACCACCAAATGAATTTAAAACAAAATCAGAACGCTCTTTAGCAATGAAAATAAGATTATGCTCTTCATTTTTTGCAGGATAGTAATGAGGGTGAATAGATAGAAATGGATAGGCTTCTAACTCTTTCATTTCTTTTACATCTATCAAATTTTCAATTTCCAACCAACCGAATAAAGCGTGGAAATCAGGCCCATAATATTCCCATTTTTTAGTTTGACTATTGCGTTTAATATGTCTAAACCAACCGAAGAAAAGAAATAAATCATTTTTACCTACATTTTGGTTAATCAGATGCCCTGCTGCTGCTTTTACTTGCCCTAGTGCAGGTCTCCAATCTTTTGTTCTTTTTTCTTTTTTCCTATTTAAGTCAGGGTCAAGATGAAGCGTTTTATTCAGATAATCTGGGGGTAATAAATCGCTAATTAATTCTTTTAGATCAATATCTCTTGTTTCTATATCGTCCCAAGATAAGTCGCTTTTAGATGAGGGGATTGGGAAAGAAATTATTTGTCCATTTGGTAAAATAGGGCTAGGGAAGCATCCACTTGCTTTTCCGCTATCAAATCCTTTTCTTGATAAAATAATTTTCATCCAAAATAGTTTCCGTATTTTCCTGATGAATAGATTTTTCGTTGTTTTAACTCTTCATTAAAAAACAGAATAAATTCATCAATAATTTGTTGTTCCCTGATTTTTCTATGTCCACGACCAGTTAAAAGGTAGGAATTGGGTAATTGAATATAGTGGTGAGGTTGATTGGAACCAAAATACCAATATTTTCTGCCGATAAGTACTCTTTTTCCTGAATGGAGATCCCTATATTCATCATCTTCTCGAGTATGACCTGATTTGCTGGGTAATAAACCATAATCACCATTTTCTTGGTAAATCCAAATACAATCTCCATTGTTATTATCTATTGGTATTCGATGATTTAGATCTGTGGAATTTTTACAGCGTTGGTAATAATTTTGCCATTCAACAATTTCGTCTACTACCATACAGTACACAATATGGTTTCCCATTCGTTTTGGGCTTAGCCCTAAAATAATATCGCCAACTTTTGCACAGCGGCGAATAACAGGTTTACAAATGGCGAGAGTACAAATATTGAAATCAGGATTTGGTGCATTTCCATAATCGTAAGCAACGATATAACTATACAACGAAGGTTGTTCTATTTCTTTCGTTAGTCTTTCCATTCTTGATACTCCTTTGAAAAGTGCAGTTAAAATTAACCACACTTTATAGATTAAATTACCAACATTTTAGAATAAGTTGAGCGTAAGCAACGAGGATTGGGTGTCCATCTAAATCATAGCTGTTACGACTGGTTGCTCCAATTTTTGGTTTAATCACATTTCCTTCAACTATCCAAGTATTACTTGATGTAGCTCCAATTTTTGCTTTTAATTCTTTACCATCAAATAACCAAGTGTCTCGGCTCGTTGCCCCTATCTTGGCTTTAAGTTCTTTTCCACTGTAAATCCAAGTATCACGGCTGCCTCCATTTTTAGGTTTGAGTTCTGAACCATTGCAAACCCAATCTTTAGGCAGATAGATCTTTTCCATTTTGCTTCTCCTTTTTTGAGGTTAACGTAATTTATAACTTAATTATAGCGTAATTATGATTGTGATTTATATTAATAGTTACGTAATTTTAAGGCAAGATCTCATTAAAAATTTTTTTCTCTTTACAGTGTTTAAATTATGAATGAGAGAAAACTATTTGCAGAAAACTTAAAGAAAATTCTTGTAGAAAAAGGTATTACACCAAAAGCCGCTGTGTTAGAACGAGAATTTAACTTACATCATTATGGTAAGCCTATCGGCTTGCATGCTGTGGCTCGCTGGTTACGTGGTGAGGCATTACCATCTTTAGCACGATTGCGTACATTGGCTGATTGGTTAGAGGTAGAATTAACAGAGTTGGTTTCTGATGAAACAGCTTATAAGATCAATAAAGTTGAAAAGCAAAAAGAGCCAACAAAACATATTTGGGAAACCGCAGCAAGTTATCAGGATCAGGTTTTATTTGAAACGTTTTTAAAATTACCTCAAGAACAAAGAAAGATAGTTCGAGAAGTTATCATTGCAATGCATAAGGCTTATCGAGAAAATAAATAGTAAATATGTGGTTAATTTTGAAGTTACTTTAAAAAGGCATAGTAGACAAAAAGTTAGGCAATTATTCAAGGACTGATATTTAAACTTTTGGCTGTATTTAGTCATAAAAAATCTGCACCTTAATCAGTTGGTTGTTTAGTCCAACTTTTGGGGTGCAGCTCAGAAAATCTCACCTTAAAAATGACTTAACTATTTTTTCTTCGCATATTTAAGCGAGTCAATCGCAACTGCTAGGATAATGATGCTACCTTTAATGATATATTGCCAGTAAGGGTTTACACCGATATAGGTTAAGCCGTAGTTAATAACGGTAAAGATTAACACCCCTGTAATAACACCGATAACTGTACCAACACCACCTGCGAAAGACACACCACCAACTACACAAGCAGCAATGGCATCTAATTCGTACATAAAGCCTAAGTTATTCGTTGCACTACCAATACGACCTGCTTCAAGCATACCACCAAAACCGTAGAACATTCCTGCAATCATATAGATAACTACAAGGTTACGAGCTACGTTTACGCCTGATACCTTAGCCGCTTCAGGGTTACCACCGATAGCAAAGATATTTTTACCAAATCGTGTTTTATTCCACATAATCCACACGAGTAATGAAGCAATGGCTGCATAAATCGTAATATACGAGAGATTAAACGATCCGATTCGGAAGAAACCTTGTGCAAAGTTAGAGAAACTTTCGTTGAATCCTGCAATAGGAGACGAGCCTACCGCATCGTAGTATAACGAGTTAATACCATAAACAATGATCATTGTTCCCATTGTGGCAATAAAAGGAGTTACGTTGAGATAGGCAATGACTAAGCCATTCACCAAGCCAATAACAGCACCAATGGCACACACAGCGAGAATAACCACAGGAATTGGAATTTCGCCTAAATTCGGGAAAACCTTATTCATATTATCCATTGCTTGAAGCAAGGTAGCCGAAATAACCGCAGCAAGCCCGACTTGGCGACCAGCTGATAAGTCAGTACCTTGAGTAACGAGCAAACCTGCAACCCCAAGGGCAATAATCAAGCGAACCGAAGATTGCGTGAGAATGTTACTGAAATTGCGTAAACTCAAGAAACTCGGATCTTGGGCAATAATGATGATTAAAAGTATCAATAATACGAAGTAAATCGCATTTTGTTTGAGAAAATCTAAAGATTTATTTTGTGTTAGCGTGGACATAATTCATTTCCTTCTAGCTTATAAATATTTTGCTGCAAGTTGCAAAATCTCTTCTTGAGATGTTTTCGCAGTTTCAACAATCCCTGCAACTTTACCATTACTCATTACTAAAATACGGTCGGTTACACCTAGTAATTCGGGCATTTCCGATGAGATCATAATGATCCCTTTATCTTTCTGAGCTAATTGCATAATGAGCTGATAAATTTCATATTTCGCCCCAATGTCGATACCACGAGTAGGTTCATCAAGCATTAGAATTTCAGGTTGAGTTAATAACCAGCGTCCGATAACGACTTTTTGTTGGTTACCACCTGAAAGCGAACCTATATTAGTGCGATGCGACGGGGTTTTTACATTCATTGAATCTATTACCCATTGTGTGTCGCTTTTCATCTTTTTATTACTGAGTAAGCCAAAAGAGCCGATATAGGATTTCATATTAGAAATCAAAGAGTTAAATTCAATGCTGAGGTTGGCATAAATCCCTGTGGAACGACGTTCTTCCGTTACTAAAGCAAAACCGTTGTTAATGGCTTCTAAAGCGGTATGATTTGCCATTTCTTTTCCGTGTAATTTCACACTACCACTTTTTCGCTCACGTACACCAAAAATCGTTTCAACAATATCGGTACGTTTCGCACCAACAAGCCCCGCAATACCTAAAATTTCACCTTTACGTAATTCAAAGCTGACATCTTGAATAGAAGGCTGATTGAGTGCAGTAAGATTTTCAACTTCTAGAATGACTTCTTTAGGGGTATTGGTTTTTGGTGGGAAACGTTGGGTTAATTCACGTCCAACCATCATTGCCACAATGTTGTCCATAGTGGTCTCTTTGACGGGAACGGTGTTGATCCATTTGCCATCACGCAAAATGGTAATTTCATCACAAATTTTGAAGATTTCGTCCATTTTGTGAGAAATATAGATAATGCCACAACCCCGTTGTTTTAATTTTTCAATTATAGTAAATAAATGTTCGACTTCTTTTTCAGAAAGAGAAGATGTCGGTTCGTCCATAATCACAATTTTTGCGTTATAAGAGAAAGCTTTGGCAATCTCGATCATCTGCATTTGAGATACAGAAAGATTTGCCACTTTCTCTTTCGGATCAATATCAATATCTAATTCATCAAAAATTGCTTTTGTTTCATTATACATTTTGGCGTGATCGACAAAAAAGCCTTTTAATGGATAACGCCCGAGCCATAAATTATCCATTACGCTACGCTGACGAACTAAGTTTAATTCTTGGTGAACCATCGAAATTCCGTTTTCCAATGCTTCTTTTGAAGTTTTGAAATTAACAGGTTTGCCGAGAAAAAGAATTTCCCCTTCATCTTTTGCATAAATACCGAATAAACATTTTAGTAACGTGGATTTTCCCGCACCATTTTCGCCCATTAAAGCGTGAACAGAGTGAGACTTAACGGTTAAATTTGCGTGATCAAGGGCTTTTACACCAGGAAAGGATTTACTGACATTTGCCATTGTAAGAAGAACTTGGCTGTCTTGTGGAATTTGTACTGTCATATCCAACCTCATAAAAAAGGGGAGGCGAGCCTCCCCCTGTTACAACTTTTTATTTTAAGAATTCAGCAAGATTGTCTTTATCAATACCAACGTATGGAATACGCACGATACGATCTTTTAATTGCCATTTAGTGCCTTCAGTTGCAGGTTTACCTGCTGCTAGGTTTGCAGACATTTGCACAATTGCTTTACCTTGGTTTACACCATCGTTTAACACCGTACCTGCAATTTCACCTTTTTGGATAAGTTGTAGTACTTCAGGTAACGCATCAACACCGAAAATCGGTAATTTTTTACCGTGAGCTTTAGTTGCTTCTAATGCCCCCATTGCCATACCATCGTTATTAGCAATGATAACTTCAATATCTTTCGCTTTAGAGCTAGATAACCAAGCATCTGTTTTATCTTTTGCAAGTGCAGCGTCCCACATACCTGTATCATTGAATAATTCTTGGGTTTGAATACCAAGTGAATTTAATTGTTCAATAACATATTTAGTACGGGCTTCCGCATCAGGGTGACCTGGTTCGCCTTTTAATAGCACATATTGAATTTTACCGTCTTTATTTAAATCATAAGCTGGATTTGCCTTCCAGTGTTTTGCAATTAAATCACCTTGAATTACACCAGATTCTTGAGGGTTTGTTCCAACATAGTAAGCATTTTTATAGCCAGCGATTACTTTATCTCCAGGATCTTTATTAAAGAAGATAACTGGGATTTCATCTGGTTTCGCTTTACCCACGATAGTTGGTGCAGCAGATGGATCGACTAAGTTGATAGAAAGTACTTTAACGCCTTTTGAAATCAATACATCAACTTGGTCATTTTGGATTGATTGAGCATTTTGAGAGTCGTTCATCAATAATTCAATGTTTTTATATTGAGTTGCTTCTTTCTCAATTTCTTTACGCATTAAAGACATAAAGTTGTCATCGTATTTATAGATAGTTACACCAACGCGATCAGCCGCTTGAGCTGAACTTGCCATTACCCCTAAACCAACAGCGAATGCAAGTGTGCTTAACACAGTTTTTTTCATAATCAGGCTCCTATTTGGAATATAGATTGAAATTTAGTTACATTTTCGGTAACTGTTAGTGAAATAATACTCCAAAAAAGAGAAAAAAAACGTGATCTTACTCACAGAACGAAAAAGTCTTTAATTTTTGGCGTAGGTTGTCCAACCACGCTTTTTTATAAGCGGGTAGTTCTGTGCTTGCTTGACTGAAGAGAGGTGCAAGGTCTGCTAATTCTGTCGGATAGCGTAAATAAAGCCGTTTTAAACTAGCAACACAACTAGAAAATGAACGTCTAGCATTGATAAAACCGTTGAGATTTTGCCAATCACAACCTAATAATTCACGATTGTTTTCGTTGATATTTCCCGTCATTAAAGCATAATCTCGCTCAAATTGTTGCTTGGCTTGTTGGCAGAATTGTTCTCCTTGTTCTGAAAGCGGGTAGATCATCATCGCACTTTGCAATCCACTACTGGCTTCAGCAGTTGGGGTAATTTGTACTAACTGAAAGCCACAATCTTGCCAAAAATGTAATAACTCATCGCTCATTCCAAAACTAACAGAAAGGAAATCAACAAGCGGTGAGATTTGTGAAATAATTTGCGAAACTAACCGCTTGCCATAGCCTTGCTGCTGAAATTCAGGTTGTACGGCAATCCGAGAAATGCGTAAAGAATGAAGTAAGCAAGCATCAGGCAAATTCCCTTGAAAGCAGAGATATTGTGCAACTAAATTCCCTTGTGGGCGACGTTCTCCACGCCAAATAGCTTGAGTAAGAGCGTGATCTAATCCCCCTTCTTTTATCGCCCAACAGCCTGCAAGAAGTTTTTGATTGACGATCAAAGAATAGAACTGCTGCTCATCCGCATCAAATAATCGGCGTAAATCCGTAGGGGTAGTTTTATAGTGTGCATTGGCAAGCAAATAATAGAAATCAATTTTTGTTTGAACACTTGGTGAGAGTGATAAGCTAGGCATAGGCACATCATCTAACAAAAGTAGTTGGCAAATAAATTGCTCAAGTGGGTCATTTTCTGCCCAACGCAAAGGCTCTGTTAAGTGCCATTGTTGATAACTTCGGTTGAGTTGTGGCAAGAATTTGAGCGAAAAGCCACGTCCTGTTCCTTCATAATTATGAGTTGTGGTAGTTAAAACCACTTTATCAAAATAGTGGCAAAGTGTTTTGAGCATTGGCAAAGGGAGACTTGCAGCTTCATCAACAAATAGCCATTGATTTGGCGAGATACTTCGCTGTTCGATAGCCTGAATTAAACGATCAGGTGCAAAAAAAGTTACCTTGTTATTTTCAATACCTTTCCAGAAATTAGGTAAGGCAGAATGACTACGGGCAGTAATTAGCACAGCCTGCTGTTGAGACAATTTTTCAGCAAGTTTTCCCGATAATGTTGATTTTCCACGCCCTCTAGGTGCAGTGATGATATGAACCTTAGCAGGAGCAAGCGGTAGCTTTTCAAAAATAATTTGCTGTTGGTGAGTATTTTTTTGCGTAGTAAGCTCAATATTTGTATCTTTTGAGCATTTTACGTTAGGGGGAAGATCAGAAATATGCGGAATAATTTTAAAATGAAAAGCACAAAAAAGATCTTGAAACCAACGGTAAAAATTCGGTGTCGTAATGGCTTGAGCATTATTCCAACGAAGGGTATCAAGATCAATTTGTTCGGTAAGACTATGCCATTTGGGGCAGAGCAAATACAAGATTCCACCACGTTGAATAGTACCAGCAACAATCGCAAAGGCTTCTAAGTTAAAACAGATACCATTTTCTGCTTGCATATTATAAATCGCAAACGGAAATTCTTGCCCAAGTAATGTTTTTGCATTAGAGAAAGGTATTGGGGCAAGGTTAGGAACAAAAATTTGCCCCTGCATAAAGAGGCTTTTATCTGAATATGGCTGAATTAAGTCATCGACACCTTCAGCCGAGAGCAATACTGCTAATTGTCGCATTGTTTGTTGTTCTATTCAGGGAGTTTCTCACTAAGATAAGGATCTTCATAACCAAGCGATTGCATAATCTGCGTTTCAAGGCTTTCCATTTCTTCTGCTTCTTCATCGGTTAAATGATCATAACCTAATAGATGGAGCGTACCGTGAATGGCTAAATGAGCCCAGTGTGCATCAAGGGGCTTTTGTTGTTCTAACGCTTCTTTTTCAACAACTTGGCGGCAAATCACTAAATCGCCCAGTAGTGGTAATTCAATACCTTCTGGTACTTCAAAAGGGAAAGAAAGAACATTAGTGGGTTTATCTTTACCACGATAGGTTAAATTCAACTCGTGGCTTTCCGCTTCATCGACAATACGGATTGTTATTTCTGTTTCGGGGTAGTCGGCTGTTTGTGCTTGCATTGTTAATGCTTGATTGACCCAGTGGCTAAATTGTTCTTCTGTTGGAAGGTTATTACTATTTTCACAGGCGAGCTGTAAATCAATAAAAAGGTTCATTTGTAAAAAATTCCTAAAATCTGACCGCTTATATTTTCTATTTTTCTTTGTTATGCCACTTATCCGCAGCCTGCTGATCGCTATCTCTGCCTTCTATCCAACGATCACCTTGTTCGGTGGTTTCTCGTTTCCAAAAAGGTGCTTTAGTTTTGAGATAGTCCATAATAAATTCATTGGCGTGATAAGCATTACCACGATGAGCGGAACTTACACCAACAAGGACAATTTCATCGCCAGTATATAACTGACCGATACGGTGAATAACAGCGACTCGTTGTAATTCCCAACGATTACGAGCTTCATCAACAATTTCCCGTAAGGCTTTTTCTGTCATTGCAGGGTAATGTTCCAAATATAAACCAGAAACATTATCGCCTAAATTCATTTCACGCACTTTACCAACAAATAATGTTGTTGCTCCAACGCTATGTTGCTCACTGAGCCAGCGATAAATAGCATTTTGATCGAACGGATCTTGTTGCACTTTAATCAATGTTTGCTGTGGCATTTAGCCCCCCGTTACAGGCGGAAAGAATGCAATTTCATCGCCATCTTGGATTTCAGTCGATAAGGTAGAAATCGTTTGGTTAATTGCCACCAATAACTTACCGCTTTCAAGTGCTAATTCCCACTTATTTCCTTGTTGAGCTAAATGTTGGCGAAGATCTTCCGCTGTTGTGAAGTTTGCTTCTAGTGTTAGACTATCTACTCCAACAAGCTCCCTTGTTTGTGCAAAAAAAAGAACTGTAATCATCGTGTCTCCGCAATAAAATTACCTGATTTCCCACCGCTTTTAGTTAGTAAACGAACCTGTTCAATCACTATATCTTTCTGTACGGCTTTGCACATATCATAAATGGTTAAAGCGGCAACACTAGCAGCAGTAAGTGCTTCCATTTCTACTCCTGTTTTCCCTGTCAGTTTGCAGAGTGTTTCGATTCGGACTTGATTAGTTTCAGGCAAGGCTTCTAATTGTACTTCAACTTTAGAGAGTAATAATGGGTGGCAAAGGGGAATAAGTTCCCAAGTACGTTTTGCCGCCTGAATACCAGCAATACGAGCAGTAGCAAAAACATCACCTTTATGATGATTACCTGAGATAATCATTTGTAAGGTTTCGCTATTCATTGTAATTAAGGCTTCGGCTCTGGCTTCTCGTACGCTATCTTGTTTCATTGAAACATCGACCATATTGGCTTCGCCATTTTGATTGATATGTGTAAATGTGTTCATATTCTTAATTCTTAAATTTTTCCAATAATTAAAGATAAAATCCCTGCTGCAATTAACGGTCCGACAGGTACGCCACCTAAAAAAGCAACACCGATGATTGTTCCTATCAATAATCCTGTTACTAATACAGGTTGGCTACTCATTAAACTGACACCACGTCCACCAAGCCAAGCGACTAATATGCCTGCAACAATAGAAAACAGCATTTTCCAATTAAGGAGTTGAGAAACTTCTGGCAAGTTAATTCTGCCTGAAACTAAAGGGCTTAGCACACCGATGGTTAGAATAATGATACCGACTTTGATGCCATATTTATCCATTAAAGGTAAATATTGTGAAAGTAACGTCTGTTGCATTATCAATAAAACTGCCGCAGAAATAGTAACTGCACTATTTTGGCTGAAAATACCGAGTAGAATTAAAGCAACAAGGAGTAGAGCGATTGCATTAAATTGTAAAGACATTGTATTGAATTTGGTAGATATAGAAAGTACTAATAGTATCAAAATATTGGGATGAATAGAAAACAAAATGGTATGGGCTAACCATACCATTTTTATTAACTTGTTTATTAACTTGCAACCATTACCATTGCTGGGCGAATAACACGTCCATGAAGGGTATAACCTTTTTGTAATACGACACTGATATGGTTTGGCTCAATGCCTTCCGCAGGTTGCATTGAAATGGCTTGATGTAACTCTGGATCGAACACTTCGCCCACATTGCCGACTGCTTCAACACCAAAGTTTGTAAGGGTAGAAACTAACCCTTTGTGCGTTAATTCAACCCCTTCAGCAAGGGCTTTCACACTTTCATCTGCTCCGTCAAGTGTTTGTAAACCACGCTCTAGGTTATCGACAACGGTAAGTAACTCTTTAGAAAATTTTTCAAGGGCGAATTTATGTGCTTTTTCGACATCTTGTTCAGTACGGCGGCGAATATTTTCAATTTCAGCTCTTGCTCGTAATTGAATTTCTTGCTCACGTTTATCCGCATTCGCAATGTATTCTTCAAGCTCTTGTACTCGTCCGATAGCTTCTGCAAGCGGGTCGTTTTCTTGATTATTTTGCACTTCGGCTTCTTCCCCAGCTGCTTCACTAGCAATCTCTTGCTCAGGTGTGATAACTTCTTCAACTGGTTGTTCTACTTGATCTTTTTCAGTTTGATTTGTCATTCTTTTATCCTTAATAATCAAATTAGTGTTCGTAATTTTTTGCACAAAAGTGACCGCTAATATAGCGACAAATAAATGGAATTCAAGGCATAAATCATTATTTTGTCGGGAAATCTATTTTATCTGCTGACTTTTCGCTATAATCGCCACAATTTTTCTTATTTTTACTAAAGGATTGATTTCTATGATGCGTTCTCATTATTGTGGTAGTTTAAACCGTACTCACGTTGGTGAACAAGTAACCCTAAGCGGTTGGGTTCATCGTGTGCGTAATCTTGGTCGCTTTATTTTTATGCAAATTCGTGATCGTGAAGGTATTGTGCAAGTTTTCTTTGATGAAAAAGATGAGCAAATTTTTAAACTTGCATCGAGTTTACGTGCAGAAGCCTGCGTACAAATTAAAGGTGAAGTGATTGCTCGTGATGAAGCTCAAATTAACAAAGAGATGGCAACGGGCGAAATTGAAGTGCTAGTTAAAGATCTTATTATCTATAACAATGCAGAGGTTCTACCTTTAGACTTTAACCAAAATAATACCGAAGAACAGCGTTTAAAATATCGTTATTTAGATTTACGCCGTCCTGAAATGGCAGAACGTTTAAAAACACGTGCGAAAATCACAAGCTTTGTTCGCCGTTATATGGACGACAATGGTTTCTTAGATATTGAAACGCCAATGCTGACGAAAGCTACGCCAGAAGGGGCGCGTGACTATTTAGTGCCAAGTCGTGTGCATAAAGGTAAGTTTTATGCATTACCACAATCGCCACAGCTGTTTAAACAGCTACTGATGATGTCGGGCTTTGATCGTTATTATCAAATCGTAAAATGTTTCCGTGACGAAGATTTACGTGCAGATCGTCAACCTGAATTTACTCAAATTGATGTGGAAACCACCTTTATGACTGCGCCCGAAGTGCGTGCGATGATGGAAAAAATGATTCGTGGCTTATGGTTAGATCGTCTAAATGTCGATTTAGGTGAATTTCCACAAATGACCTTTGCAGAAGCAATGCGCCGTTTTGGGTCAGATAAACCAGATTTGCGTAACCCGTTAGAATTGGTTGATGTTGCTGATATTCTAAAAGACGTTGAATTTAAAGTATTTAATGAGCCAGCAAATAATCCTGAAGGGCGTGTGGCGGTTATTCGTGTACCAAATGGTGCTGAAATTACTCGTAAACAGATTGATGAATACACGCAATTTGTTGGTATCTATGGTGCGAAAGGGTTAGCGTGGGCAAAAGTGAATGATATGAACGCTGGTTTAGAAGGATTGCAAAGCCCGATTGCTAAATTCTTAAATGATGATGTGGTAAGAGCGTTGCTTGCTCGTGTGAATGCACAAAATGGTGATATTATCTTCTTCGGGGCAGATAATGAGAAAGTGGTAACAGATGCGATGGGAGCGCTACGTTTAAAAGTAGGACGTGACTTAGGCTTAACGGATCTTACTGCTTGGAAACCACTTTGGGTGGTCGATTTCCCAATGTTTGAAAAAGACGATGAGGGTAACTGGTCTGCAATGCACCACCCATTCACCGCACCGAAAGATTTAAGCCCTGAAGAGCTAAAAGCAAATCCTAAAGGTGCAGTGGCGAATGCTTATGATATGGTTATCAATGGCTATGAAGTTGGTGGCGGTTCTGTGCGTATTTTCGACCCGAAAATGCAACAAACCGTATTCGGTATTTTAGGTATTAACGAAGAAGAACAAAAAGAGAAATTTGGTTTCTTATTAGATGCGTTAAAATTCGGCACACCACCACACGCAGGTCTTGCATTTGGTTTAGACCGTTTAACAATGCTTATCACAGGCACTGAAAACATTCGTGATGTTATTGCTTTCCCGAAAACTACCGCAGCTGCTTGTTTAATGACAGATGCACCGAGCTTCGGTAATCCAAAAGCCTTGGCGGAGTTGGCGATTAAGACGACTGCTGAAGTGTAACAGTTATGATGAGGGCGGAAAATTTCCGCCCTTATTTTTATCTTGCTATTTATTATTTGAGCTTTTAAAATGTGCCAAAATGACACAGGAGAAAGTAATGGCACAAGCAAATTTACCTCGCATTACAGCTCGAATTGATGTTGCTACACAGGAGTTATTGCTTAATGCAGCAACGTTAATTGGCATTTCTAGTATAAATTCTTTTGTGCTGAATGCAGCGATTGAAAAAGCGAATGCAATTTTACGTGAAGAAAAAATAACGCAATTTAATGATGCAGATACTCGTTTACTATTACACTACTTGGATAATCCACCTGAACCCAATGAGCATTTAAAGGCTCTTTTTGAACAGTCTTAAGGGATAAATAATGGAAATTCGGCTATTAGATCCCAAATGCCATCAGCGTAAGGATTTTGATTGCGGTAACCTGAGTTTAAATCGTTTTTTACAACAGATGGCAAGCCAACAAGCAACAAAAGATACTGCTCGAACTTATGTGTTGGTTGATCCGCAAAATCCAGCAGAAATTTTGGGATTTTATACCCTAACAATGACAAGGCTTGACTTAGTAGAGTTACCTGAAATTTTACAAAAACAAGCAAAATTTCCGCTTTCGGCAGGGTTGCTTGCTCGTTTGGCAGTAGATAAAAAGCATCAACAAAAAGGCTATGCGAAAATCCTGTTGCGTGATGCGTTGAAAAATCTTTACCAAGCTAGCCAAATTATTGGGTTTCCGATCATAGTTGTTGATGCAAAAGATGGTGTGATTGGCTTTTATCAGAAATATGGTTTTATTCCCATTCAACAAAATGCTAATCGCCTTTATTTAATGGTGAGAACGCTAGAAAAACTACTGTAAAAATGAACTACAAAAATCCAAACTCCGTTCTCGTTGTGATCTACGCCCAAAACACAGGGCGTATTTTAATGCTACAACGTCAAGACGATCCTGAATTTTGGCAATCGGTAACAGGGACGATTGAAACAGGGGAAACGCCTTATCAAACCGCTATTCGAGAAGTGAGTGAAGAAGTCGGTTTACAAATTTTGGCGGAAAAGTTACCGCTTGTAGATTGCCAATATAGCGTAAAATTTGAAATTTTTCCGCAATTCCGCTATAAATACGCCCCTGAAATTACGCATTGTACCGAGCATTGGTTTTTGCTTGGTTTAGCATCGGAAATTGAACCGATTTTAACCGAACATTTGGCTTATAAATGGCTTGATGTTGAACAGGCGATAGTATTAACTAAATCCCCGAATAATGCTCAAGCAATTCAGCAATATGTAACAAATTTGGTGAGAAAATCGTAAAAATGGTTACGATTTTACTTATTTTTAACGATAAAATTGAACTTTTAACAAATATAGGAAACTAACAAATGGCAGGTCATAGTAAGTGGGCTAACATTAAACACCGTAAAGCAGCACAAGATGCTCAACGCGGTAAAATTTTTACTAAATTAATTCGTGAATTAGTGACCGCCGCTAAATTAGGCGGTGGCGATGTAAGTTCAAATCCACGTTTGCGTACAGCGGTAGATAAAGCATTATCAAGCAATATGACACGTGATACGATCAATCGTGCAATCGACCGCGGTGTCGGTGGTGGCGATGATACGAATATGGAAACCAAAATCTATGAAGGTTATGGTCCGGGCGGAACAGCGGTAATGGTTGAATGTTTAAGCGATAATGCAAACCGCACAATTTCACAGGTTCGTCCAAGTTTTACTAAATGTGGCGGTAACTTAGGAACGGAAGGTTCTGTTGGTTATCTATTTAGTAAAAAAGGTCTTATCTTAATCGCTACTGGTGTTGATGAAGATAGTTTAATGGAAGCCGCTATTGAAGCGGGAGCTGATGATGTTCAACCACAAGATGATGGCAGTTTTGAAATTTACACTGCTTGGGAAGACTTAGGTAGTGTTCGTGATGGTATTGAACAAGCAGGATTTAAGATTGAATCTGCTGATGTTACAATGATTCCATCAACCACCGTTGATTTAGATGCTGAAACAGCACCTAAATTGTTAAAGCTAATTGATATGCTTGAAGATTGTGATGATGTACAAAACGTTTATCACAACGGCGAGATTAGCGATGAAGTCGCAGCTTTACTATAAGCTGACTTTTAAACCTTAAAATGAGGAAACCTAAATGAAATTAGTTAAATTTGTTCCAGCTATTGCAGCAACATTAGTTTTAGCAGCTTGTTCTACTCCAAAAGAAGAGAGTACAGCTCCAAAAGCAATGCCACAAGCAACAGAAACGGTAATGAATACCCCAGTAGGTGAAGTGACTAAAGTTGAAGAAACTTTAATGACACAAAATAAATCTGTTGTGTATTCCTGCCAAAAAGGTGGAACAGTGACTGCGACTTATGCTTTCCATAATAGTGAAGTAAAAGGTGCAAATGTTCGTGTAGGTAAGAAAAATGAAATCACTGGCTTTGTTGTAGATGCTGAAGATAGTAAAAAAACAGAAGAAACTGTTTTCACTTCAGGTGACTACGTTTGGGCTGTAGAAAATGGTTTAACATTTGATTCAGCAGAAAAAACAAATGCGATTATGCTTTACAAAAAAGGCAAAATGGCAGATGAAATCTTAGCTAAAAACTGTAAAATCAATAAAAGTGCAACGGCACGTTTAAATAAATAATTTTAGGTTAATACAAGCGGGTAGATTGGTAAGAAACTTTACAAATCTATCCGCTTTTTTATGCAATTTGTATAGGAATATATGTCAATTATTTTAGGTATTGACCCAGGTTCTCGTGTAACAGGATATGGGGTTATTCGTCAGGTGGGGCGACATTTAGAATATCTAGGAAGTGGGGCGATCCGTACGTCTGTAGAGGATATGCCTACTCGTTTAAAACGTATTTATGCGAGTATTACTGAAATTATTACTCAGTTTCAGCCAGATATGTTTGCCATTGAGCAAGTATTTATGGCAAAAAATCCTGATTCAGCATTAAAGCTAGGGCAAGCACGGGGAGCTGCAATTGTAGCTGCTGTTAATCAAGATTTACCTGTTTTTGAGTATGCAGCACGTTTAGTGAAACAGACCGTTGTTGGGATTGGCTCGGCAGATAAAGTACAGGTACAAGAGATGGTTACTCGTATTTTACAACTTTCAGCCAAACCACAAGCTGATGCGGCCGATGCGTTAGCTATTGCTATTACACACGCCCACTCTATTCAGCACTCTTTAACCGTAGCAAAACAGAGCCAACAAGCAATATCAAGTGAGAAAGAGAAAGTCTTAGCATTGATAAAAACACGTTATAGCAGAGGGCGATTTCGTTTAAAATAAATGAGAGCAATGCTCTCATTTGAATAACAGTTAAATTGCAGCAGTGACAACGATTTCAACTTTCCAGTTTGGATTTGCAAGTCTAGCCTCAACCGCTGCTCTTGGTGGGGCATTACCTTCTGCAACCCATTCGTCCCAAGCTCGATTCATCTCATCAAACTCTAGCATATTTGCTACAAAAACTTGGGCCATCAAAATCTTGCTTTTATCACTGCCTGCTTGTGCTAACCATTTATCAATTTCAGCAAGTACCTGTTGAGTTTGTCCGTACATATCTTGAGTATCATCTTCAGGAATTTGTCCAGCAAGATAAGCTACACCGTTGTAAATTGCCATCTCAGAAAGGCGTTTACCAACTTGAAAACGTTTAATCATTGCAATTTTCTCCTTAATAAGTAAGCGGTTAGATTTATGCTATTTTTGGCAAAAAATAGGGCTAATCCAACCGCTTAGTCTGTTAATCAACTTTAACAATCCAACCTTCAGGGGCTTCAACATCACCAAATTGAATGCCGACTAATTCATCATAAAGACGTTTGGTAACAGGGCCTACTTCTGTTTCAGAATAGAAAACGTGGAAGTTATCGCCATATTGAATACCACCAATCGGAGTAATGACTGCAGCTGTTCCACAAGCACCAGCTTCAGTAAATTGCTCCAGTTTATCAATATATACATCGCCTTCAATCGCTTCTAAACCAAGGCGTTCTTTTGCAAGGTAGAGTAGTGAATATTTGGTGATACTCGGTAAAATTGATGGTGAATAAGGGGTGATAAATTTGTTATCTGCAGTAATACCGAAGAAGTTTGCTGAACCTACTTCTTCAATTTTGGTATGTGTTTTAGGATCGAGATAGATACAATCAGCAAAATTATTTGATTTAGCCAATTTACCTGGATATAGACTTGCTGCATAGTTACCACCCACTTTGGCAGCACCAGTACCCGCAGGAGCAGCACGATCATATTCAGAAACAAGGAAATTAGAGGGGGCTAAGCCACCTTTAAAATAACTGCCAACAGGAATACAAAAGATACAGAAAATAAACTCAGGTGCTGTTTTAATACCAATATTTTCGCCTACACCAATAATAAATGGGCGTAAATATAATGTCGCTCCAGTACCGTAAGGTGCAAGCCATTCTTCATTTGCTTTAACCACTTCTTTACACGCACGAATAAAAAAATCGGTTGGAACTTGTGGCATTAGCAAGCGATCACAACTTTTTTGCATACGTTTAGCATTTTCATCTGGTCGGAATAGATTGATAGAGCCATCTTTACAACGATATGCTTTTAAACCTTCAAAACATTGCTGACCATAGTGTAATGCGGTTGAACCTTCGTTAATGTGTAATGTATTATCAGTGGTTAATTCGCCGTTGTCCCAAGCTCCGTCTTTCCAACGAGCAATAAAACGGTAATCTGTTTTAATATATGCAAACCCAAGATTTTGCCAATCAATATCTTTAGCCATTGTTCAATTCCTTTAATAAAAAAATTATACTTTTAGATATGAGAATTTACACTTTGTAGCACAAATTGAAAAGGGAAAGCGTAATAAATTATAAAAATTTTCGTGAAAAATCGGCTTTTAGTGGCGAGATTTTTAGTTTCTGCTAAAATATGTGAAATTTAGATATAAAAAAACCGCCCAAATGGGCGGTATTAAACCAAAATGGTTAAAATATACAGGAAGTGAAACGAGTAACTTTCGTTACTCAAGTCTAGTTTTCTAGACCAATATGCAAACACAACATCATACTTAAAATTCAAAGTGATTATTTAAAATAGAATTTAAAAATAACCACCACTATCCATCTAAGTATGGTACGAATTCTAAAGATGTTAGACCAGTTAAACAAACGAGATTTTTTAATTTTATTTATCAAAAAAAATAATACAGGGCTTATGCAACGTATTGAGTATTTAGATCAAGCTAAGAGATATGAATAATAAAAAACTTCCCCCATTGAATGCATTAAAGGCTTTTGAGTCTGCAGCGAGATATTTGAATTTTACTAAAGCAGCAGAGGAACTTTTTGTTACTCAGGCAGCAGTGAGCCATCAAATTAAACTTTTAGAAGATTTCTTAGGTATTCAACTATTTCATAGACGAAACCGCCTATTAGAGCTTACGGAACTTGGTTTGCAATATTTTGATGAAATCCGTCCGCTTTTAGAAAGTATTGCAGTTGCCACAGAAAAAATCAAGTTAAAAAATAGCCGCCAAATTTTAACAATTAGTGTACCGCAGACTTTTGGTATGCACTGGCTAGTTCCAAGACTAAATGATTTTCACCAAAAATTCCCCGATGTTGAAGTAAGAATTAAAGGTGTAGATCAAGATGAAGGGCTATTAGGGAAAGAGATTGATGTTGCAATCTATTATGGCTCAGGTAAATGGGAAAATGTTGAATCAGTACGCTTAACTGAATCTCCATTAGTGATTTTAGCTTCTCCCGATTTTTTAGCTAAAAATCCGCTTAATACTCCCCAAGATCTTATAGGTAAAACGTTATTACACGTTTTTAGTCGTAATAAATGGAAAAGAGTCGTAGATAATTTCAATTTGAATGATCAAATTGATGTAGAAGAAACAGGGACGATGTTTAGTCATACCTTTATGGCATTACAAGCTGCAATGCACCAACAAGGTATAGCAGTTGCAAATAAAGTAGTTGCTCAACACGAATTAGAACAAGGAAATTTGGTTGAGCCATTCTCGACAGGGTTAAATGATGAAAAGTCTTTCTATGTTGTTTATCCACCACAAATGGCAGAAGTAAGCAAAGTAAAACATTTTGTTGAGTGGATCTTACAAGAAATTTAGTAGGTATAATGAACAAATCAGCCACTATTTTGTCCATTACACCAGTTAAAAAGGCTTCTATCGAAGAAGCCTTTATTGTAGAAATTCTGATAAAATTAGAAATCCATTAACTCTTTTTCTTTATCTGCTAAAATCTCATCAACTTTCTTAATATAAGTATCAGTGATTTTTTGAATATCTTCTTGTGCTTTACGCTCTTCGTTTTCGCTGATTTCTTTCTCTTTTTCTAATGCTTTGATTTTATCGTTAGCATCACGACGTACATTACGAATAGCTACTTTACCTTGCTCACCTTCGCTTTTTACAATTTTGATTAAATCACGACGACGTTCTTCTGTTAGTGGTGGAAGTGGAACACGAATTGTTGTACCCGCAGAAGAAGGGTTTAAACCTAAATCTGACGTTAAGATTGCTTTTTCTACCGCACTGATTAACGAACGGTCGAAAACGGTAACAGCTAATGTACGAGCATCTTCTGCTACTACGTTAGCTAATTGACGTAATGGCGTAGCAGAGCCGTAATAATCAACTTGAATGCCGTCTAATAAACTTGGTTGTGCTCGACCTGTACGAATTTTAGAAATATGACCCTTTAACGCTTCAAGGCTTTTTTCCATACGATCTTGCGTATCTTTTTTAATTTCATTGATCATTGTGTTGTCCTTTCAATAAACTGAGATGAATGATAAGTCTTTTGGATTTTACCTAATTTCCACCTTTTTTCCTAGTGTTAAGTGCGGTGTATTATGATAGACTTTCGCCTGTTTGACTGATTATAAGCGGTCAGATGAACAAATTTTTTTGCAAAAGGAGCAATTATGTATCAGCAACAGATTTTGGCAGAGCTTCAAGAAGCAGCAGAAGTATTAGATAAATTTATCAAAGATGAAAACAACCTGAATTTAATTCAACAAGCTGCATTATTGATTTCAGAAAGTTTTAAACAGGGTGGAAAAGTCCTTTCTTGTGGTAATGGTGGCTCACATTGTGATGCAATGCACTTTGCAGAAGAACTCACAGGGCGTTATCGTGAAAACCGCCCAGGTTATCCTGCTATTGCCATTTCAGATGTTAGTCATTTAAGTTGTGTGAGTAACGATTTTGGCTATGAATATGTCTTCTCTCGTTATGTTGAAGCGGTTGGGCAAAAAGGCGATGTTTTATTTGGTTTATCTACATCTGGCAATTCTCAAAATATCTTAAATGCGATTGAGGCTGCGAAGAAAAAAGGAATGAAAGTCATCGCAATGACAGGTAAAGACGGTGGGAAAATGGCAGGACTCGCCGATGTTGAAATCCGAGTACCACATTTCCGCTATGCAGATCGTATTCAAGAAGTACACATTAAAGTCATCCATATTTTAATGATGCTAATTGAGTTTGAAATGGCGAAATCGGCATAAAAGTAGAAATCAGATTATTGACAAAGTCTTTTTTCATTCGGACGCACTCAGTGCGTCCCCACAAGAAAAATTATAACCGATTGAAAAATAAAAATTTTATTTTGTAGGGACACACTGCGTGTGTTCGTTTATTGAATACAACAAATTAGGGGTTGTCATCAGTAGTCTGAAATTGATTTTTTGTTGGGCTAATTCTTCTCTCACTTTATTCTATTTTCTAGCAAATCTCCCCTAACCCCTCTTTACTAAAGAGGGGAATTAGATCACCGAAATTTACTTCACAATCTTTTTAAAGCACTTCAATATTAAATTTTCGTTTGTACCCCTCTTTTTTAGTAAAGAGGGGTTAGGGGAGATTTATTTATTCACTCTTGTAATAATAAATTTACAATGTGTTTCATTATATATACAATACCACCATTTTTTAAATTTTAGAGGTTTGTATGAAAAATAAAACATTTGGAAGTACGTTGATTGTTGCAGGAACAACAATCGGTGGGGGTATGTTAGCAATGCCACTGACATCAGCAGGGATCGGCTTTGGTTTTACAATGGTGTTATTGATTGCCTTATGGCTATTGCTCTGTTTTAGTGCATTATTATTTGTAGAACTGTATCAAACAGTTGACAGTGATGCTGGAATTGGCACGCTAGCAGAAAAATATTACGGCACTTTTGGGCGAGTGGTCTCAACTGCTGTGTTAATCATTTTCTTATATGCCATTTTGTCTGCCTATGTATCGGGTGGTAGCTCATTATTGGCGGCATTTTTACCCACAATTTCCGATGCAGAAACAACCACACGTATTGCGGGCGTTTTATTTACCGTTCTATTTGGTGCATTTGTGATTATTGGCACAACCAGTGTTGATGCGGTAAATCGTGTCCTGTTTACGAGTAAAATCTTGGCTTTCTTATTAGTGCTACTTTTACTATTACCTAACGTTTCCCTAGAAAATTTATTAGAAATGCCGATAGATAACGCCTTATTGATTTCAGCAAGCCCGATTTTCTTTACTGCTTTCGGCTTTCACGGCTCTATTCCAAGTTTAAATAAATATTTAGACGGGAATGTAAAAGCTCTTCGCATTTCTATTTTAGTAGGAACAGCAATTCCGCTCGTGGCTTACATTTTGTGGCAGTTAGCAACGCACGGGGTATTAAGCCAAACGGAATTTTTACAAATCTTAGAAAAAGACCCTACACTAAATGGCTTGGCGGAAGCTGCAGCTCAGATCACTGGCAGTTCAATGATTGGGGCGGTAGTTAGAATTTTCTCAGCCCTTGCACTAATTACTTCATTTTTAGGGGTTGCACTTGGTTTGCTTGAAGCCTTAGATGATTTATTAAAACGTGTAAACATTCAAGCAGGCAGAGCAACATTAGGGGCGATGACCTTTATTCCCCCAATGCTATTTGCTTTTTTCTATCCACAAGGTTTTATTGCAGCATTAGGCTACGCAGGGCAGATGTTTGCGTTTTATGCTATTGTGTTACCGATTGCAATGGTATGGAAACTTCGCTCACAATATCCAACATTAGCTTACCGAGTAAAAGGTGGAAATGCATCATTACTTACTGCGTTAGTGATTGGTGTGTTTATCGTAATTGTTCCTTTCTTAATTGAACAAGGGCTATTACCGAAAGTAGTGGGATAGTGGTATTTAAATCTCTAGCTATATAGAAAGCGGTCTGTTTTTTAAGATTTTTTCGGTATTATGTAGCAGTTGCACAAAATTGAAAAAACTCTCTCCCACTTGTG
>NZ_JBSIUP010000031.1:0-25307 GCF_053654055.1 Ursidibacter sp. B-7004-1
ATATCTATACTCGTAGGGGCTAATTACATTAGCCCCCAAATTTTGTTAATAACCTGATATGAACAGTGGTACACCACCTTGTCCATTTTACTTACTTCAATTTCGATGACAGAATGACTAGTCATCATCACTAAATACATCACCACCGTGAGTATCAATCATCTCTAGGGCTTTACCACCACCACGAGCAACACAAGTGAGCGGGTCTTCTGCAACAATTACAGGTACTCCCGTTGCATTCGTTAATAATACATCTAAATTTTGCAATAATGCACCACCACCTGTTAAAACCATTCCACGCTCAAAAATATCTGCAGCTAATTCTGGTGGACATTGCTCTAAAACACCTTTCACAGCTTCAACTATTCCCGTTAATGGTTGCTCAATAGCTTCTAATACTTGCTTAGATGTGAGTGTAAAAGTTCTTGGAGCCCCTTCTGCTAAGTTATGCCCGTGAACTTCCATTGTACGAATTTCATCATCATTACGAATATAAGCGGTCGCAATTTCTTTCTTCACTCTTTCTGCTGTTGTTTCACCAATTGCTGAGCCAAAATGACGACGAACATAAGCAATTATTGCTTCATCAAATTTATCACCACCAATACGCACCGATGAAGAGTGAACGATACCGTTGAGTGAAAGCACTGCAACTTCAGTTGTTCCACCACCAATATCAATTACCATTGAACCAGCCGCTTCATCAACAGGTAATCCAGCACCAATTGCGGCTGCCATTGGCTCTTCAATTAAATAAACTTCTCTTGCTCCAGCTCCCATTGCTGACTCTTTAATTGCTTTACGTTCAACTTGGGTTGCACCTGCTGGTACACAAATCAATACTCGAGGACTTGGACGCATAAAATTATTGCTATGCACTTGCTTAATAAAATGCTGTAACATTTTTGCTGTGACGTGGAAATCAGCAATAACCCCATCTTTCATTGGGCGAATTGCAACAATACTTTTTGGAGTACGTCCTAGCATTGACTTCGCACTTGCTCCCACTGCTGCAATACTCTTATTTGTTCCAATACGATCTTGACGAACTGCAACCACTGAAGGCTCATCAAGCACGATACCTTGCCCTTTTACATAGATAAGAGTATTTGCCGTACCGAGATCAATAGAAAGATCGTTTGAGAAAAGCCCAAGAAATTTTTTAAACATAATAAAAATCCGTAAATAATTATAAATTAGGGTGAATGCTCAGATACTAGAGCAAAAATTGCGTGCAAATATAGCAAAAAAGGCTTGCAACGACAAAGGATTATTTTATTTTCATAGAAGAAAATCAGAGAAATTAAATAATCTGCTTTTCAGTTAGAAATTTTTCACCTATTGATAAAAATAAATGATAAAGTTAGTAGGATTTTATTTTAAATTTAGACCCAAATAAGCGGTCTGATTTGATGTAACTTTTACAAGTTTTATTTATCACTTTTTATTCATCATATAGGAGTCTTTATGCTTATTGGTATACCAAAAGAGCTGCTGGACAATGAAAGTCGTGTGGCAGCAACCCCTAAGACTGTTCAGCAAATCCTAAAACTTGGTTTTGATGTTATCGTTGAGAAAAACGCTGGTTTCAAAGCAAGTTTTGAAGATAATGCCTTCACAGAAGCAGGTGCAACTATTGGTAATACGCAAGCAGTATGGAATGCGGATATTATTTTTAAAGTAAATCCACCAACTGATACTGAAATTGCGTTAATCAAAGAAGGGGCTACACTAGTTAGCTTTATTTGGCCAGCACAAAATCCTGAGCTAATGAAAAAACTTTCTGAGAAGAAAATCAATGTATTAGCAATGGACGCTGTACCTCGTATTTCTCGTGCTCAATCATTAGATGCATTAAGCTCAATGGCAAACATTGCTGGTTATCGTGCAGTAGTTGAAGCTGCTCACGAATTTGGCAGTTTCTTTACGGGACAAATTACCGCAGCAGGTAAAGTACCACCAGCTAAAGTACTTGTTATCGGTGCGGGTGTTGCAGGTTTAGCGGCTATCGGGGCTGCAAACAGTTTAGGTGCTATTGTGCGTGCGTTCGACTCTCGCCCAGAAGTAAAAGAACAAGTGCAAAGTATGGGTGCAAGTTTCCTTGAAATTGATTTCAAAGAAGAAGGTGGCAGTGGTGATGGCTATGCCAAAGTGATGTCCGAAGAGTTTAACCGCAGAGCATTAGCACTTTATGCTGAACAAGCGAAAGAAGTGGATATCATCATTACCACTGCGTTAATTCCAGGTAAACCAGCTCCACGTCTTATTACTAAAGAAATGGTTGAATCAATGAAACCAGGTAGTGTTATCGTTGATTTAGCAGCCGCGACTGGCGGTAACTGTGAATTAACGAAAGCAGGTGAAGTGGTTGTTACTGACAATCAAGTAAAAATCATTGGCTACACTGATTTACCAAGCCGTTTACCAACACAATCTTCTCAACTTTACGGTACTAACTTGGTTAATTTACTCAAGTTACTTTGTAAAGAGAAAGACGGTAAGATCAATATTGATTTTGAAGATGTAGTCTTACGTGGTGTTACCGTAGTAAAAGAAGGCGAAATTACTTTCCCTGCACCACCGATTAAGGTATCGGCACAACCACAACAAAAAACGGCAGCTCCTGTTGAGAAAAAAGAAGAAAAACCAGCTGATCCTCGTATCAAATATGGCTTATTTGCTTTAGCTGGTGTGCTATTCCTATGGTTAGCATCTGTTGCTCCAGCAGCATTCCTTTCACACTTTACCGTATTCGTACTTTCTTGCGTTGTCGGATATTATGTTGTGTGGAATGTTAGCCACGCCTTACATACACCACTAATGGCAGTAACGAATGCAATTTCTGGCATTATTATTGTTGGTGCTTTATTACAAATTGCACAAGGTGGTTTCTTCATCAGTATTTTAGCGTTTATCGCCATTTTAGTCGCAAGTATCAATATCTTTGGTGGATTCAAAGTCACTCAACGTATGCTTGCAATGTTCAGAAAAGGTTAAGGAGAAAGCAATGTTATCTTCAGGTTTAGTACAAGCTGCTTATATCATCGCAGCTCTTCTCTTTATTATGAGTTTAGCGGGACTTTCTAAACACGAAACCGCCAAGGCTGGTTGTTGGTATGGAATCGTGGGTATGACTATCGCCCTTGTTGCCACTATCTTTGGACCAGAATCCAAAGGGACTATTTTCATTTTAATTGCAATGGCAATTGGTGGATTTATCGGTGTTCGTAAAGCATTAAAAGTTGAAATGACCGAAATGCCAGAACTTGTTGCTATTTTACATAGTTTTGTAGGTTTAGCGGCTGTATTAGTTGGTTTCAACAGCTATGGTTTACATCACGATGCCGTAATGCCAGAAAATTTAGATGCTGCCGCTCAAGCATTATTTATGGCTGAACAGGCTAAATTAGCAACAATTCATAATGTAGAAGTATTTCTTGGTATCTTCATCGGTGCAGTAACATTTACTGGCTCAGTTGTTGCCTTTGGTAAACTAAACGGCAAAATCAATTCAAAAGCGTTAATGTTGCCACATCGCCATAAACTCAATTTAGCCGCACTAGTTATTTCTGCAATTTTAATGGTGATTTTTGTAAATCACCCAGATAATATCTTCCCAGTGTTGATTATGACTGCGATTGCACTTGCTTTTGGTTGGCATTTAGTTGCCTCAATTGGTGGTGCAGATATGCCAGTTGTTGTTTCAATGCTAAACTCTTATTCTGGCTGGGCAGCGGCTGCAGCTGGTTTTATGTTAAGCAATGACCTATTGATCGTAACTGGGGCATTAGTCGGTTCTTCAGGGGCAATTCTCTCTTACATTATGTGTAAGGCGATGAACCGCTCATTTATTAGTGTGATTGCAGGTGGATTTGGTAATGATATCCAAGTTAGCTCAGATGAAGAACAAGGTGAACATCGTGAAACTACTGCTGAAGAAGTAGCAGAAATGTTGAAAAATGCAAGCTCTGTGATCATCACACCAGGATATGGAATGGCAGTGGCTCAAGCACAATACCCTGTTGCTGAAATCACTCAAAAATTGCGTGATCGTGGTGTTAATGTCCGCTTTGGTATTCACCCTGTTGCAGGTCGCTTACCAGGACATATGAACGTATTATTAGCTGAAGCGAAAGTACCTTACGATGTCGTATTAGAAATGGATGAAATCAATGATGATTTTGCTGATACAGATGTTGTGTTAGTTATCGGTGCAAATGATACAGTAAACCCAGCAGCAATGGACGATCCAAATAGCCCAATTGCAGGAATGCCAGTATTAGAAGTTTGGAAAGCTCAAAACGTTATCGTCTTCAAACGCTCTATGGCGGTGGGCTACGCAGGCGTGCAAAACCCACTCTTCTTTAAAGAAAATACTCAAATGCTATTTGGTGATGCCAAAGAGCGTGTTGATGATATTTTAAAAGCACTTTAATCTCGCTTATCTAACTAACAAGGCTCTGAAATTCAGAGCCTTATCCATTTTTAGAAACCAATTCTTCGAGTAACTTTTCCTTGTTTTAATTTACATTCATTCGCTAATGCGTCAATCCAATCACTAACTTTTTCAAAAGGATAAAAACGGTGACGGCGTTCCACAGCTGCAAAATCACCAGGGGTTAAAAGTACAAATTTTTCAATCTCTTTGAGTTGGTCATTGGTAAAATTTAGCCCTAATCTAACCGCTTGTTGTTGTGAGAAAGCTTGTCGCTGAGATGAAGTTAAGTAATCAAACTGTAGCTTGAGATCAAAACGGCGTAAAGCAGCAGGATCTAAACCGCTCATCAAATTCGTTGAAACCACAAGTAAGCCTTCAAAACGTTCTATTTGAGTTAGCATCTCATTAACCATACTATGCTCCCAACTTCTTTGCCCCTCTGCTCGAGCAAATAAAAATGTATCTACTTCATCAAAAATGAGCAACATATCGTTATCTTGTGCCTGCTTAAAAGCCCGAGCAATATTTCGCTCACACTCTCCAACATAAGGTGAAAGTAAATCTGAACCTTGTTTTAATAAGACTTTCATTCCCAAGCTCTTACCTAGCCAATTTGCCCACGCTGTTTTTCCTGTACCAGGCGGTCCATAGCAACAAATACGTCCTTGCTTTGTCTTTCTTAGTCCTTCGCTAATTTTATGAATATTACTACTACAATTTATCCAATCCAAACTATACGCTATATTACTACCAACTTTTAATGGCTCAATTTTTTTATAGCCTTGAGCGGTTAAAGTCTGATTGAAAACCTTTAAAGCTCTTTCTGCAAAGAACTCAGGTTGTTCGTTATGTGATAATTGAGAACAAACAGATAATCCTCGTTGAATAACGGCAGGGGATAATGCTTCAACTTGAGCAAAATGTTCAATATATTCAGGCGATAATTTATCCCCAACTAATTCATAAATAAGTTTTTCTTTATGTTTTATAGATAAGTTAGGCATCTCAAAAATCAAATCAAAACGGCGTAAATATGCGTTATCAATACAATTTACCGAGTTAGAAATCCAGATCATCGGATTTTCATTCGTTTCTAAAAATTGGTTCACCCACGCTTTATGATCCTGAGCAACAGAGGTTGAGAATATAGAACTGCTGAACACATCTTCTACTTCATCAAATATAATTAACCCTTGCTTTTCACTTAGTAAACGTTGTGCCAAACGACAATTTTCTAAACGCCTTCTACCACTTAATGTATCGCCATCTTCATCCATATATGCCATCGTGTAGGTCTGAAGTCCTAATTCTTTACCTAATAAGACTGCAAACTCCGTTTTACCCGTACCAGGTAAACCATAAAGTAAAATATTCGCACCTTTTTTACGCTGTTTAATAACAAGAGAGAGATAATCAAGTAACATCTCTTTCATACTATCAAGGTATTCAAATTGTGCTAAAGATAATGTTGGTTCAATCGTAGGAGCAATACAGCGTTGTAACAGTTGTAGCTCCGTCAATGGTACAACCATAAAATCATCAAAATCTAAAGTATCACCCCATTGAATAAACTCATTCACTCTATCAGGGTAATGGCTACGCTCTAAAACACCATAACTTAATAATTTCCCCTTTTTACTTAAAATTGGGAATAAGGTTTTACGAGGGATTTTGAGTAATGTAGAGAAAAAATCCACAGTAGCATTGAGATCTTTCTTAGGTAAGCATTCAAATAGTTCTTTCAATGGACTTTCCGCTCTTAGATGTAACGCTAAGCGAAATACGGCTTTTTCATTCTCATTGAGACCAATGATCTGTGCTAATTTGTCCAAATTACGATAAGCGGTCTCAAATTGCACTGAATTTTCAGTGGTTTGAGATTGAATACTCGCCCAACGCCCTGTCAATAATTCCTTAATAATATCTTGATCTTCAGGCTCTCTAGATTGAAGTTCTTCAGGAAGACCTAACCCATTACGGATATTTTCATCACGCCAATCGTCTAACATTTTTTTCATATAGTTATGCTCACATAAAATCTCAAGCATTAACGATTCGGCATATAAGGTTACAATAGGTTTTACTTGGTATTGGCTCATATCTTACTCCTTATCTATTTTCCAATACCAATAATACTTCTCCATACGACAAGTTATGTCGCATATATTTTCAAGAATAAAAATACAATTCAGAAAATCTTAAATCACATTTTTCTCAATATCCCAAATATCCTCACCAAAACGCCGAATCCACCAATCTAACATATCATTTTCCGCCACTGTTGCTTGAATTCGGTAGTGTTCTTCAGACTGCTCTAAAATTTTTTGATCTTTAGATAATGGTGTTTCAGTTAAATGAAATCCTGCAGATTGGCTAATTGAAAAAGTTAATCGAACTTTATTACCTGTTGTCCCAAATCCTAAATACCCACTATCTAAATAATCGGTCAAATTAAAATCTTTTGGGCGATTAAATGTCATTGTCGAACACTCTGCTTTTTGAATACGGTGCAATGCTAATAAACGATTATTTTCATACCCTTCATAACGAACAATTAAATAAGTCGTTGCCCCTTGCTGTGCAATAGCTAACGGCATTACATTAGATTTTGATATGCGATTATGTTGATTTCTATACTCTATTTTTAACCAATGGTTCTGATATAAAGCAATACTGACCGCATTAAACACCTCTGTATTTATCTTTGCAGGAATGAGCGGCATACTTGTTGGTGTGCTAGCTATTTTGTCTGATAACCACTGTCGAGCAAGTTTTTTACTTTGATTACTATCTTGTTCAAGTTGTCGATGAGCGTGTTCAAAAAAAGGTTTCATTGATTGCATAATATTTGCAGGCAATAAATGCTTTAAGTGTTGTTCTGCCAAAATCAATACTAGTGATTGCTGTTCGCTTAATATAGGTAAATCAATCCCTTTTGCATTAACTTTCCATTTATATCCATAAGGCTTATTACGCATATCTCGTTCGATATCAAATTGCTCACTTAGCTGATCTAAATTGCGTTGAATAGTTCTAAGGCTACGCTCTATGCCATCTTGTGATAACTTTTGTCGAATTTCTTCTGCCGAAACATACCTATTTTTAGGTACTTGGCGTAACAGAGCTAATTGAAATCCTGTTACTTCTGCATTTTTAGGACGTAAAGACATCGTAACTTCTCCAAAGATAAATAATAAGGTCAAAAATATGATCTAAATTATAGCAATCTCGAACCAATTTTTTACAAAAAATCAAGCAAATCTAACCGCTTATTTTCTGCTATATAGTATGTTTAATAATGTAAAAAATATACTAATGAGTGATAAATTAACAAAAACTTGTTTACGACACTATTTGTCGCAATTAACTTTATTATGCTATTGCAAACAGAAATAATGGGGATATAAAAATGAGAACCTACTTTCAAATTTCAAGCTAAAATTATTAAAGCTATTTTGCAACACCCTGAATTAGTGAATTTATATCAAGAAAAATAGGAGCAAACTATGACAAAAAAATTACCTAAAATTGTCGTATTAACAGGTGCGGGGATTTCTGCTGAATCAGGTATTCAAACTTTCCGAGCGTCTGACGGATTATGGGAAAATCACCCGATTAATGATGTCGCCACGCCTGAAGGCTTTATGCGTAATCCTGAATTGGTGCAGCAGTTCTACAACGAACGCCGCCGTAAATTGTTTGACCCACAAATTCAGCCTAACGCAGCCCATATTTCACTTGCAAAATTGGAAGAAAAATTAGGTGAAAATTTCCTGTTAGTTACGCAAAATGTCGATAATTTACACGAACGTGCAGGTTCGAAAAATATTATTCATATGCACGGTGAATTGCTCAAAGCTCGCTGTGTATATTCAGATAAGGTCTATGACTGGGAAAAAGATATCAAAAATACCGATCATTGTACTTGTTGTCAGCAGCCACGAAAACTTCGTCCGCATATTGTCTGGTTTGGTGAAATGCCATTTGAGATGGAGCGTATTTATCAAGCGTTAAGTGAATGCGATTATTTTATTTCTATTGGTACATCGGGCAATGTTTATCCAGCAGCGAATTTTGTGAAAGAAGCGAATGCGTGGGGAGCAGGCACGATTGAGCTAAATCTTGAGAAAAGCGAAAAAGCTTCCGAATTTAAAACCGCTCGTTATGGTAAAGCCACAGAAATTGTTCCAAAATTTGTGGAAGCGGTGTTGAAACAGATTAGCTAATTAAGATGCATAAGCATCCACGCTTATGCTAAGCAACGAGTAAGGGCGAGGAATCTCGCTCAACAACTTGAATCACAAATCGGAGAACAAAGATGAAAAATGATCTTCACTATGCTGCAGAGTTAATTAAAAAAGCCGATGGTATTTTAATTACCGCAGGTGCAGGAATGAGTGTGGATTCGGGACTACCTGATTTTCGGAGTTCAGGTGGGCTTTGGAATGCTTATCCTCCTCTTGCAGATAAAAAAATTGGCTTTGAGCAACTTGCTACACCAGCGGTTTATCAGAATAACCCTGAAATTGGCTACTGGTTTTTCGCTCATCGCCTTATTCAATATCGCGAAGCTGAGCCACATCAAGGTTATGCTATTTTAAAACAATGGGCAGAAACAAAACCGCTCGGCTATTTTGTTTACACCAGTAACGTGGATGGGCAATTTCAAAAAGCAGGTTTTGATCCCAAAAGGATTTACGAAATTCATGGCACAATTCATCGCCTACAATGCCAATCTAACTGTAAAGGCGATAGCTGGGAGGCAGAAAATTTTAAACCAACAGTAAATAACACACAATGTAGAATGACGAGCGAACCGCCGAAATGTCCGTGGTGCAATGGTCTTGCTCGTCAAAATGTAATGATGTTTAATGATTGGTTCTTTGCTGAGAAGTTTTACCAATGGCAAAAATTGCGTTTAAATCAATGGTTAGCTGAAGCAACAAATTTAGTGATAATTGAACTGGGTGCAGGAAAATCTGTTCCAACAGTACGTTATTTTTCTGAACGTACAGCAAAAGCAAAAAAAGCAGGTTTTATCCGTATAAATCCACTTGATGCTGGAGTGCCTAAAATGCATTTTTTAAGTTTAGAAATGGGAGCGTTAGAAGCATTAATGCAGATTGATCTGTTACTCCAAGAATAAGAGTAGTTGATTAATCTTTTAAGACTAAAATATAGATTTTTAGTTTTTATTCAACATCGACCTTTGGTTACCATCAGTTAATGATAAGTTTATCGCGACACTAATTGTCGCTTATCTCATTATATTATTCATATCAAAAAAGAAGGAGAAACAAAATGAATAAACCGATTTTATATATTGATATGGATAATGTGTTAGTCAATTTCCAAAGTGGCATTGCAGCCCTAGATATTGAAACCCGAGAAACTTATCGGGGAAATTATGACGAAGCCCCAAATATTTTTAGCAAAATGAAACCAATCAAGGGGGCTGTTGAAGCGGTGCATAAACTCGCAGAACATTATGATATTTACGCACTTTCCACAGCCCCTTGGAATAACCCAACTGCGTGGTCAGATAAAGTATTATGGATCCAAAAATATTTCGGCACAGTATTATATAAACGCTTAATTTTAAGCCACCATAAAAATCTGAATAAAGGAGAATTCCTAATTGATGATCGTTTAAAAAATGGCGTAGAAACATTTGAAGGTGAGCATTTGCATTTTGGTGTCGATTATAAAAATTGGCAAGAAATTACCGATTATTTACTAGATAAAGCGGTATTTTATAAGGCACAAACAAAGAAAGAAGAAAAATCGCATATTGAACTAAATAGTTTATGGCTTGAATATCAAGAGTATGAAAAAGTGTTTATTTATCCTAATGGAATTCAACATAAAGAAGAAAAAGCAGAACATAGCTCACTTAATTTAGCACGATACTTACAAGATAAATTACATTGCTCATTACTAGAAATTTCAACAAAACGTGGGTTACTTTATTGTGTAATTAACGATAAAAAATCAGAAAATTTTGAAAAAATCATTTTAAAATGGCAAAAAATGTATTCTCAATCCTTTATTGATTTTGCCAAGAATAAATATAGTTTTGATTGTTCTTTAATTAAATTTTCTAAATTTAAGAAAATATATACTAAACCACAAGAAGTCAAAATTACCGCATTTAATAAACCTCGCCCCTATGTTTGGGGAAATTTAATGAGTAGATGGATGAGAGATCGTATTTATCAAGCAATTGAAAAAAATTTAGAACAAATGGAATAAGGAAAATTATAGCAGTGTGGAATATTACATTTTGTCAAAAATTTGGATCAAACAAACAACATAATCAAGATGCATTATTTAATGGTTTGGAAGTATTTCAATATAAATTAAAAAATGCAGAAACAATTTGCGTGGAGTCTGAACCGCTCTTTTTAGGTGTCGCAGACGGTATTTCTAGCAGTCCAACACCACAACGAGCCAGCCGATTTATAATGGATGCACTTTCAAAGTGCCAAGGCTTAAATAGTCAATGGCTAAGATCAGTAAAATCTGAATTGCTGTATCATTGCGATTTCGGATCATCAACCACTTTTGTGGGAGCGGAAATATCCTGTTCGGGTAAAGGGAAAATATTAAACGTAGGCGACAGCCGAGCTTATAAAATCACCCTTTCTGGCGAATGGAAACAATTAAGCGTTGATCATATTATGCTTGCGGAAATGGAAGCTGAAGGTATTACAGATCAAAATATTGATTATGCCTCTATTTATTCAATGTTGTCTGATTATATTGTTGCAGATTTTGAGTTTACAGATTTTAAAATTCATTGTACCCAATTTAAATTAGAAAAAGGCGAAAGTTTATTACTTTGCTCTGATGGTTTTAGTGATTACATTTCCCAATCACAACGCCAAGAAATTTGGCAAAAATATTCAACAAATAAAGAACGTTTAAATATTTGCAAAAAAATACTGAATTCTCACCGCTTGTATGATGACTTTTCGGTAGTAGTATGTGAAATGAAATAAATTATCAGATTTTTTGGCATAATTATCCTTCATATAAAAATAATCCTTAAAGGTGTAATGATAAATCAGCAACCTTTTTTATCCATTACACCTGAAATACATCATCTTTTCTAGAATAATTAATACCGTTCTTCTAAAGCTAATTTTTTCTGAATGTCTTTTACAAGAATTTCCATTTTCTCGTATGAGTTAATTCCTGATGCTCCACCAAAAAAAATGGACATACACAAATCAACGTATCTTCAAATTGTGCATAAGCAATTTTTAGATCAGTATTATCTGAATAGGTAAAATTAATTTCCCCTGTAAAAAATGACACAAAGCGATTTACTTCAGAAATCCCAGTACAAACAATTACTTTTGGTTTATATTTAGAAACTTGTTTTCTGAAAAACTCACCACGATTTACCACACACCATTCACGATATTCGTCGAATGTTGATAGACAGTTTGCGCTTGGCTTTTATATTGAAAATACCAAGCATTGTATGCCAACAATCCCGCTTATTTTCCATCCTCTATAATTTCGCTATAATGCCACTTTTAAAATCATATTAGATAGGAAAAACAATGTTTGAGCTAAATCCAATCAAATCACAATTAGCCGATATGGCACAACGTACCGAAACACTTCGGGGGTATCTTTGACTTTGATCTGAAAGTTGAGAGACTAGAAGAAGTCAATGCAGAATTAGAACAACCTGATGTTTGGAACGATCCTGAAAAAGCTCAAGCATTGGGTAAAGAACGTGTTGCATTAGAATTAGTGGTTAATACAATCAAAAGTCTTGAGCAAGGTATCGAAGATGTAGAAGGGTTAATTGAATTAGCTATTGAAGCCGAAGATGAAACAACTTTCCAAGAAGCACAACAAGAAGCGGACGGATTAGAAGACAAATTAGCAAATTTAGAATTCCGTAGAATGTTTAGTGGGCAACACGATGCTGCCGATTGTTATGTCGATTTACAAGCTGGTTCAGGGGGAACTGAAGCACAAGACTGGACTGAAATGCTCTTGCGAATGTATCTTCGCTGGGCTGAAAGTAAAGGCTTTAAAACCGAGTTAATGGAAGTGTCTGACGGTGATGTAGCAGGTATCAAATCTGCAACAATTCGGGTTTCTGGTGAGTATGCGTTTGGTTGGCTACGCACAGAAACAGGTATTCATCGTCTTGTGAGAAAAAGTCCATTTGATTCTAATAACCGTCGCCATACTTCTTTCAGTGCGGCTTTCGTTTATCCTGAAGTTGATGATAATTTTGAAATTGAAATTAACCCTGCCGATTTGCGTATTGATGTTTATCGTGCCTCTGGTGCAGGTGGTCAGCACGTTAATAAAACGGAATCTGCGGTACGAATTACGCATATGCCATCAGGTATTGTCGTACAATGTCAAAATGGACGTTCTCAACATCAAAATAAAGACCAAGCAATGAAACAGCTTAAAGCGAAGTTATATGAAATGGAGATGATGAAGAAAAATGCGGAAAAACAAGCGATGGAAGAAAGTAAATCCGATATCGGTTGGGGTAGCCAAATTCGCTCTTATGTACTTGATGATTCTCGTATTAAAGACTTACGTACAGGCGTTGAAAACCGTAATACTCAAGCTGTATTAGATGGCGATTTAGATCGTTTTATTGAAGCAAGTTTAAAAGCAGGGTTGTAATCCCCTTTGCCTATTAAGCCCTTTAATCAAAGATCACCTAAATCCCCTACCTCAAGGGTAGGGGATATTGTCCTAATTTATTGAACTCCCAATAAAATTCGATCTGCAAATTTACCAATGCTAATAGCAAAATTATTTGATTTATTCCAATCTAAAATCGTGCGGAAATTATTTGATACTAAGAATGCTCTACCAACTTCTCGATTAGGGCGAACCAGCCATAATTTTGCATTATTTAGTTTTGCTAATTTTTCAACTTCTTGGCCATTAGGGTAAGCCAAATGAATACCTAAAGTTTGCCATTCCACTAGACTTTTAGCTTTATGTAGTTCAATACCAGAAAATACCATATCAATCGGTTTTGCCAATTTCACTTCAACTCCCCAAGGTAGTTTTTTATCCCAACCAACTGTGGAAAGATAGCTAGCAATAGAGGCAAAAGCATCATATTCATTCTTCCAAATATCTTTTTTGCCATCATTATTGCCATCTGCAGCATATTTTAAATAAGATGTTGGCATAAATTGAGTTTGTCCCATTGCTCCAGCCCAAGAGCCTTTCATTTCATTGCGAGAAATAGTATTACTATCTAACATTTTCATTGCATTAACAAATTCTTGCGTAAATAGTTTCTCTCGGCGTCCATCAAACGCTAATGTAGCTAAAACAGAAAGTACATCAAAATTACCTTGATAACGTCCAAAACTACTCTCCATACCCCATAGTGCCATTAAATACTCTTTTTGTACGCCATATTTTTGGCTCGCTTTTTCAAGCTGAGGTTGATATTTCCACCAACGATCTACAGCTATATTTACTTTCGCTTGAGTTAGCACTTTATTTAAGTAATTAGTGACTCCATTTGGGTTGGGTGGAGGAGGAGGTAAATTAGGATCACGTTTTTTAGCTGCTTGTTGTTGATCTAGCTCAACAGCCCTTGTTATATAGTTAATCCCCATTTGGTTATTTAATGTTTTATCCGATACACCTGCCCCAGCTGCTTTTTTCTTTAGAAAGGCGATGTAATCATTAAAATTAGCAAGTGTTCGTGGCTTTGTATAAGTTTCATCTAAAACCAACTCATCATAATGTTTCTTATTTGAACAACTAACTAGTATGAGACAACTTATTACTGTTACCGATAATAAACGAAATATATTCGACATCATTATTTCCTCTTTATGCTTCAGAATGTCAATTATTTACCATTCTACTTGGGCGAATAACATTATTTATATCCACTTCTGCCACGCCTAAAAATTGTTGCTGGTCAGAATATAATCGTACTTGCCCGTAAAGTTTTTGTGTATTTTCAAATTTCACTCTTTGACCATAACCGACCGCTTTAGTCTGCTCAAGGCTTAAATTTAAAATAGGCAAACAATCAACTGCACTATCCATCGGAAGTAAATAGTTATCCATAGGTAAAGAAAGAGTATCAGCAAACTCACCAAGCGGTTGCATTTCTGCAATTTTTTGCAACTCATCAATAGTTAGCATTTGATCGTTAGGATAATTTGCCACCGTTAATCTTCTTAATACGGTAACGTGTGCACCACAACCTAATACTTCGCCCAAATCATCAACTAAAGTACGAATATAAGTACCTTTTGAACAATGCACTTCCAATGTTAAAAATGGGGCTTGATAATCAATAAATTGTAGTTCAAAGATGGTAATCGGGCGGGCTTCACGCTCTACCGTAATACCCGCACGAGCATATTCATACAACGGTTTGCCTTGATGTTTCAATGCGGAAAACATTGTTGGTACTTGTAAAATATCGCCTCGAAACTGTTCAAGAGCAGTTAGGATCTCTGGCTCATTAACATTGACTGGGCGAGATTGTACGATTTGCCCTTCCGCATCTGATGTATCGGTTCTTTCACCTAATTTTGCGGTAACACGATAGCGTTTATCTGAGTCCAATAAGAATTGAGAGAACTTGGTTGCTTCACCTAAACAAATGGGTAACATTCCTGTTGCCAGTGGATCTAATGCCCCAGTATGCCCTGCTTTATTCGCTCGGAATAAACGTTTGACTTTTTGCATAATGTCATTAGAGCTAACACCTTCTGGCTTATCCAATAAAAAGACACCGTGAATATCACGTCCTTTCTTTTTAGGTCTAGACACAATTATTCCTCGTCGTTGTGGCGAGCTTGATCTTGACGGATCACGTTCGTTACTAAATTTGACATTCTCATTCCTTCCACAAGGGATTGATCGTAGAAGAACTTTAATTCAGGTACGATACGCAAACGCATTGCTTTACCAACTAAGCTACGAATATAACCCGATGCATTATTTAACCCTTCTAAGCCACGAGTAACTGCCGTTTCATCATTATCAAATAAAAAAGTCACAAACACTTTGGCATAGGCTAAATCACGGCTAATTTCCACGTCAGACACCGTTACCATACCAATTCTTGGATCTTTCACTTCTCGTTGTAAAATAATCGCAATCTCTTTTTGCAATTCTTGTGCGACACGGTCGCTACGTTTAAATTCTCTTGACATAATTCGCTCCAAAAAAGAAAAGGCGACAAATCGCCTTGATATTGGAGGGGATTATACTTGAAATCGTTCTCTCTGACTAATACTCCTTATTGCTTTATCGATTTCCAGTATATAAACAAACAAATTAGGTTACTTTTCCGAATTTATTTCTATCAAAACTCATACTAATCTCCAATGAAGTTCAAATAGCTTTTCATCTGTCATATTTTGGGCTACCTTTGCCTTTAATTCTCTCAATAATGCGGTTTCTTGTGCAGCAATCTCATCTTGCACATCGTCCAGTTCATTGCGTGCTTTGCGTAGAGCTTTACGCAATTTAGCAATCTCTTCTTGTAACTCAATTTGTTGCTCAATATTATCGGCTAATGCAGATTGTTTTTCTTTCTCACGAAGTTCTGCTTTAATCTCAGCAATTTCATCTTCCGCAGACTGCATTTGGTCTTTAGCCCAAGCTGTAATTTGGCGAATTTTATCCATTAACAACGCATTGTTTTCTTGCTGAATTTGAGATTTCGCTTTTTCTAACTCCGATTGATTTAATTGCTTAAAGGTAAGCGGTGTGTTTGGTGCAGAATTTTGCACATCTGCCGAAAGTAAAAAAAGTTTTTGTGCAAATTCTGCATCAATGATATTTCCCTGTTCATCACAAACGGTAAATAGCAAACGCTCTTGGTTTTCGGCACTGGATTGCACGAGGATTTTATCCAAACGCAACCAGCCTGATTTACCTTGATAACCCTCAAGCATACTGATTTTTTCCGGATAAGAGCTATAATCAAATGCTAATGTCGCATCAGGTGTAACGCACTGTAAGCCCTGTTCAATGCACCATTCACCTAACTGATGATTTAAGCGATATTCATAACCTTCAATATGTGGATTACGCTCTTTTCGTGGCAGTAAATATCGTCCTAGTGGTATACCAACTTGTGGACAATCTTGTAGTATGAAATACCAATCCTGTTGGTTAAATTGGGCTTTATTACCTAAAGCAAAGCGACTTAATGACCAAAACCAGTACTCCATTTCATTTAAGCGATTTTGCGTCATCACTTTTAAACGCGCCAATACAGATTGATCAAAACTATCGACTAACGCATTTTTCGTTTCTTGTAATCGGTCACTAATTTGGTTGGCAAATTTAGCTTGTAATTCATCAAAGGCTTGTTGAATTTCCTCTTCCGTTCGGCAAGTGGCATAAATTTTAGCAATCCAATTTTCAATATCGACACCACTTTCAATTTCGCCTAAAACTTCATCAGATGCACCTAACACACCTTGGAACAGTTTAAATTTTTCCGTCAGTAACTCTAATACACGTTGATCGGCTTTGTTACGTTTATTTAGGAAGTTGATTACCACCACATCAAATTTCTGCCCATAACGGTGGCAACGCCCAATTCGTTGCTCTACTCTCTGAGGGTTCCAAGGCAGATCGTAGTTAATCAGCAACGAACAGAATTGTAGATTTACCCCTTCGCTTGCCGCTTCCGTAGCAATCATAATCTGAGCAGCATCTCTAAAATGTTCAATCAATGCCGTACGTTTATCTACATCAACCGACCCAGTCACTTTCAGTGATCCTGCATTTTTTACCAGCCAGTTTTGATAAATTTCCAGTGCTTGTGGATCATTATTTGTTCCACTAAACATCACCACATTATTGTCATAGCCATTTTCCTGTAAAAATCGGAACAGATACCGCTGCGTCCGTACCGACTCTGTGAAAATAATCACTTTTTGTGGTGCATTTAACGCAGCCATATTCTCAAAACCTGTCTGCAAGGCGGTGAGCAAAGCAATCACTTTACTATCCACAGTCAAACTTTCTGCCAATGCAATAAAACTTTCGATTTCTGCAATTTCTCTTGCCAGTGCCGTTTTATTCAGTTCTTCTACAACACTTTCCTCGCCTTCTTCTTGCTCTAACTCATCAATTTCAATGTCTTCTGCAGTAAGGTCTTCGCCATCAAACAGCTCAAATTCAGGCAAGTCTCGGGCTTGTTGAAGAGCAAGTAACCGGCTATGAATGGCTTGTAATGTGCCAAGCACCGCAAGCGGGCTAGATGCTAACAATTTTCGCAAAATAAGTGCGGTCAAATGTTTGTGTGTTTTCGGTAAGGCGTAACTGCTCTCTTTGCGTAAAAATTCGGAAATTTGTTGATATAACAAATGCTCGCTATCCGTTGGCGTAAATTCTTGGGTGAATGTTTTACGTTCTGTATAACGAATATATTCCAATACATTTTTACGCAGCGTACGTTTCACAAAGGTTGCCATTCTGCTTTTCAGTTCAGGCAAATTACCACGACGTACAAATTCCCGCTGGAAGAATTTGCGATCACCGAAAATATGCTCATCTAATAGCGTTGATAAACCATAAAGCTCCATCAAAGAATTTTGTAGCGGTGTTGCAGTGAGTAGCAATTTCCGCTTACCACCAAAGGCTTTACGCATCGCCTGTCCCATTTTATTATCGGCTTTATAGGCATTACGCATTTTGTGTGCTTCATCAATAACGACAAAATCCCAATCAAATTGTTTAAAGGTATTCATCTCTTTCGTGGCATATTGATGCGATACAATCAGCACTTTTCGCCCAATTTGACTTTTGCAAAAATTCAGTAATTTCGCACCGCTAGCTCCCTTCATTGCCTGATTAACTACCGTTTTATCGACAACCAAAGTCGGTAAATCAAACTTTTCATACAGCTCATTCGCCCATTGTTTACGCAAAATCGCTGGGCAAACAATCAATAAATCCCGCTTACGCTCCGCCCACATTTGGCAAAGCACAAGACCTGCTTCAATGGTTTTACCCAGACCCACTTCATCGGCAAGCAATACACCTTCTTGCAACGGATTTTTCAACGCAAATAGTGCCGCATCAATTTGATGCGGATTGAGATCTACCTTGGCATCAAACAGTGATTGAGAAAGGCGATTATCGTCCGTACGGCGACAAATCAATTCATTGGCAAAATAACGTGCGTGATAAGGGGTGATGTTCATTTTTATTCCATTCGTTCAAATAGTTGCACTAAATAATCTTCATTATCCATAAACAAAATATGTTTCTCCGCCAGTTCTTCTACAGTTTGATCGATGTTGATCCAATCTTCATATTTTGTGATTGATAAAATAAAACTATTTAAAATTAAATTCGGGTCGTTGATTTTTTCCTGTAAGGTTTTCACTTCTTGATACAACCCAAATTTTGGATCGGTTTTATCCATATTGCGAATACCTTTCGGGTCGATAAAATTCAGCCATTGTTTACCACTTTGATGATCCACCACCCACAATAAGAAATCAGGATAAAAATTACCCGCAAGAGCAAATCCCAAGCCTTTTTCTTTGCGATCCGCATTTCGCATTAAATAAAGCGATTTTCCACCAAGCCAAGCGGTGAGTTTTCCACTTTTTTCTGCATTTTCTAAATCCGTAATAAATTGTCGTTCGCTCTCAGCATTAAGTGGCAATGGCGACAATTTGATCGGGAAATCTTCCGTACTTTTTTCTAAATGCAGCAACGGCGTAAATAAATGCGGTTTAAAGCAGATCATTTTCAGTTCATTAAACGGCATCGGCATTTGCATTGCTTCATCAATTTTATGTTCACGAATTAAAGTAGATAACTCTTCCAATTTTTTCACCGCACTTTCTCGGTCAACTTCTGGATCTTCTCTTAATTCAAATTGATATTTATCCAATAACGAACCGTTTTCTTCTGTCACATAAGCTGTTTCAAAAAATTGATTTTCGTAAGCCGCTTTTAAACGGTTGTAAAACTGTTCTGTATAGCGTTTTAACAATTCAATTAAAATGTCTTGCTGTTTTTCAATATCCGCAAAGGTTTGAATTTTTACAACAGACTGTGGAGCAAATAAACAATACCAATCTTTGTTACTTTCCACAAAATGTCGTAGCCCTTTCAGACTCACTTGTAAATTCGACCAAGTACGGCTCATTTTGTATTGTTGAATGTCTAAATAGATTTTATCCCAATCAAAAAAGGCGATAGCTTGCGGATTGAGTTTCACTTCAAGGCGTTCATCATTGAGTGATTTACGAATGCCTGTGGTGCTTAAGGCTTCCAATTTTGGATAGAGATCCATTACCGCTAAAATCGGTTTCATTTTTCCCTGATATTCCTTAGGAATATAGTAAAGCTCTACTTTTCTTTGGCGTTTAAAGCCCAGTTTTTGATTATCTTTATAGCCTTCTTTTAAGCGTAAGGTTTTAAGCTGCACCGTTTTCGGCAGGTTTTTTGCGACAGCAAATTCTACCTGCAAAGTTTCTTCTGTATTCACACCTTCTTCTTGCAAATATTCGCGGAATTTCTGCATATAATCAGCTTTGATACCAAATACATTTAAGGTTTCCAATTTATCTAATCCCAAACCTTTTGGTGGTCTAGCGGTACGTTTTAGGGAAAAATCTTCACCTTTTAGTCTCACACCACGTCCAAACAACTGAATGATCTGCGAACCTTCACCTCTCCCCATATTCAGTAAGCCCATTGTAGAAACTCGCCAGCTTGACCAACCTTCAGTAAACTTGCGTGAACCGATCAACAAATTGATACTGCTCTCTTTTTTGTTGATAGTGCTAAATAGACCGACTGAAAATTCATCTTGGCTGAAATGTAGCTCGGGATAATTTCCCGCCTCTTTCATCAACGCTTGCGTATCCCCTACGTTAATCACACCAAATGCGGGCGAATTACCCACACTTAATGCGATTTCGCCAGCCGTTTTTTTGATGTTACTTAATCGTAAAGTTTGCGAACTTTCAGCATTAAAGACTTTTTGCAGAATATCCAGATAAAGCCCGTCAATATTACCTTTCCATTCACTCAAATAATGAAAACGATGTTTAAAAATCGCATTACCTTTGCTATCTAATAATGTAGTTTTATCTTCCACCAATTCCGCCAGCCAAGTATTGACCATAGTGCGATTTTTCGGATTTAAGAAAAAGTCAAATAATTGAATAACTTGCAGAATATCGCTATCTTCCGTATTTACCGTATTACCCACAAAAATCCAAAGTGGTTTTTCTAAATTGTAAGCGGTAAGTTTCGGCTGATTTTTTGTAAATAGATATTGCTGTTGATAAAAGGACAACAAGCAAGCAGTAAAATATTTGCGTAAATTTTCCGTATTTTCATAATCTTCCGCTTTCATATTGAGAATTAAGCTCTCTTTACCGTAGCCGTCTTGATAGAAAAATTTATAGGAGTAATCGAATAGCACACATTTCGCATAGCTTTCAAAGACCGACATTTGTCGTGCTTGGCGTAATTCTTCATAGCTTAGCGGAATAGAGTGAAGCTGTTTTGTAGATACTTTTTCAGGCAATAATTTATTCTTTTTCTTGCGAAGTTCCTGCTCCATATCCGCAATGGTTTTACGATCTCTCACCGCCTGCCCAAAGGTTGCCGAATATTCAAAGGCAAAGCCTTCTATGCCAATCAATTTTTGACGGCGAGCGAGCCATTCATTACCCGATGAACCACGATGCCCTTCATCTACCAACACCAACTTATTCATTGAGCTAAAACTTTCCACTGCAACGGTGCTATCACCATCTTTATCGGCAAGTTTACTGATTTCAATAATTTGAATATCGTTAAATAATCCGCTCGTTTGAATACCTTTATTTTTATCAAAAATCACTGCAGAAAAATTTGATTGATAAAACTCTTCTAAATGTTGTTTTGACAACCCTTCATTTGGGGTAATCACAAAAACAGTCAGATCTCTTTTATTTTTGGCATAATGCAAATATTGCAAAATATTGACGTGCATTAACAAGGTTTTACCGCTGCCGGTGGCGTTCCAAAAAGCAATTTTATTTAAATCTTCTATTTTATATGGCTGAAATTCAGGTGCATTTTTATCTAAAATTAAATGCAAACTTAATTGTTCGTTAAGTTCATTTAATAATTTATCCGTATGATTAAAATAATAATCTAAATAAATTTCGCTAAATAATAGGGAAAGATATTGGAAATATTTTAAATTTAAAATATGCCCTTCGATTTTATTGCGTTGTTCAGTAATTTGTTGCCAATGTTGTACGATATTTAAATCGTAACGGCGTAAATCCGTAACGGATATTTTATCGCTATCAAAAAGCTGCCATTGTAATGCGTGAAAATACTGGCTTTGCCCATCTTGGTTAATACCTTCTTTATCGCCAAGGCGTTGTTTAAATTGGGCGAGATCCTGTTGGTTAAATAGGGATAATACCCATTGATTTAGAATGAGATCTTGATGAAAAGTGCGTGGCATAGTGTTTTCCTTTTTTATATGTGGTCTATTTTATCTCTCTTTTCATTATTTTCTCCTGCCAAATCTCCCCTAACCCCTCTTTGCTAAAGAGGGGAATTTTTTCATCTTAAATTTTATTATCAAAGCTCTTTAAAACAATTCTAAAGTTTTGTGATGAATTATCATTCACTTCGATAAAGTTCCCCCTTTAGCAAAGAGGGAATTTGTTCATCTTAAATTTTATTATCAAAGCTCTTTAAAACAATTCTAAAGTTTTGTGATGAATTATCATTCACCTCGATAAAGTTCCCTCTTTGGCAAAGAGGGAATTTGTTCATCTTAAATTTTATTATCAAAGCTCTTTAAAACAATTCTAAAGTTTTGTGATGAATTATCATTCACTTCGATAAAGTCCCCCTCTTTAGCAAAGAGGGGTTAGGGGAGATTTGGCAGATTACAATTACGAAGAAAATAATCTATTTCTTAAGAAGTTACCCAAACATCATTCCCAAAAATTCGCTTTCAATCGACCGCACTTTTAAGGTTTTTACTACGTCATCATTGTCTGCAAATACTGTTGGAATATTGTGATCACCGTTGATATAAATCAGATCAAATTCACTGTCGCCTGCTTTAATGGAACGGCTGTCTAAATAACGGTTTAATTCGTCATAGCCGATTTTTTCCATATCTCGCCATAAAATAAAGGCTTTTTCTCCGTTTGGTAATTTACCTATCACACTCACAATGCCTTTTTCTCGCTTGTCATCAATCTGCTCCACACGCAAGCCGATTAAATAGTTAAAAGTTTCCACTAAATCAATGCGTTGCGGTTGATATGCCCCTGCCGAGCTGGTGGCGATGTTAAGCTGATAATCAAAAGGTTTTTGGAAATCTTGGGTATTAAGCAAACTGCCTTTGCTTTCCACATCTAACATATAGTGCAATAGATAGTCGTTTTGTACGCTTTCCGATAAACCGAGATCGGCTAAATCTTGAACGGGTTTTCTGAGTTCAAGGTTGTTGAGCGTGTCTTCGTAGCTTTCCAGTTTTAATACTTTAACGATTTGGGAAACGCCGTTATAGCCTTTGTCGCCTTGCTCTGGCTTGCCATCTTTCCATTTTTCGCTGTAAATAACTTTTTGCACTCGTGGTTTTAAAACAGTATCAAAATATTCGCCTTGTTCCACAAGGATATATTTGCGTTTACCGTTATCTTCGCGATTTAGGTTAATTACAGCGTGGGCGGTTGTACCTGAGCCTGCGAAGTAGTCGAGGATTATGTCTGATTTTTGAGCTGTTATTTTTACATAATCCATGATGGCATACACTGATTTTGGATAAGAAAATTTATTTTCACCTAATATGTTTTTAAGTAAGTTTGTCCCATTAAACTCTGGGTAATATTTCTTATCGCTCCAAATATTTTGGAAAACCTGCTGTTCATAAAACTTATTAAATATCCTAATTCCATTATTAGTATATTTAGCGACATAAATCCCATTTTTATTATTTTCTTCAAATGTTTCTGGTATGACTTTCCACGAATACTCTACTCCATTATTATCTATTGGATAAACGGCAATACTGTTGTCAAAATGTTTTAGAGAGATAATATCTAGATTACTATTTACAAAAATAGGATAAAAGAATTTCGGTTTTTCTTTTCTCAATGTACTACTTCTAATTCTAGCAAAATCATCTAATCTATATCTTTTTCCATTATTCTCATCAATTAAATCAAAACTTTTACATTTTTCTTCATCAATAGTAGTTTGATTAAATCTAGATTCCTTTGGATTGGGAGTATATACCAACATATATTCGGAAGAAGCAGAAAAAAATCTTTCATGTTGTCTTCCTTTTGGATTTATCAAAATAGATACAATACCAATTCTAGAATCTTCACCGAAATTATAGTCAAGTATTTTACCAAACCCAAATAACTCAGCATAATCAATAGTACCCGCAAAAAAACCATTATCACACAATAGCTTTTTAGATATAGATACTCTATTTTCAATCAAGCTATTCCAACTAGAATGCTTATATCCATTTTTATAAATAATCTCAGACGCATTTGTATTATACGGCGGATCAATATAAATACATTTCACCTGTTCTTTATATCTTTCTTGTAATAAATTCAACGCTTGGAAGTTATCGGAATGAATTAGCAAACCGTCTGTTTGTTCGTCTAAATTATCAATTTCTCTTAATACTTTTGCTTGAAATTCGGCATCAAAAAGCGAGGTGTCCACCACTAAGTGCGGTTGATTTTTGCAAAATTCTGATGCTATCGCACCGCTTGCATCGACATTAAATAAGGCTTTCCATTGCTCCAGCTGTTTTGGATTTTGTAGGGCCTGTTCAATTAAATTTTCAGATAAATGATCGAGCGTAATTAAATAATGGCAAGCTGCCACAAATTTCTTTTTCAGCCATAATTTCTTTTGGAAATCTTCTAATTGTGCAAGGAAAGCGATTATTTCCTGCCCGATAGTTTTTAAAACTTTAATTAAATTTAGATTTTGTTCAATAATCGAGAATGTGGTTTCTTGTTGAATATCATCTAAATTCATTACTTCGTTTTTAATATAAAAATCCAGTTCTTGATTTAAGAATTTTCCGAGATTTTTATGAATAAAATAATCGGCAGTATTTTTCGTGGTGTAATCTTGCAGATGTTTTTTAACTAAGGTACGTTGCGGATCTTTTTCCGTTGGCATTAATTCAAAAAGCTGTTGAAAGTCTTGATGTTGAAATGCAAACTTTTGTAAGGAAATAACCGCTTGATCAATATAATCTGCCTGTTTTTCTTTTTTTTGCACCGCTTTATATTCAAAACGGATAATCAATTCATCACCTAATTCTTCAATAGGTAAAATATCCGTTTGAATTTCATCGCCATTTTCATCTAATTCGATTTTAATTTGCGGTTCGGCAAGGGCAAATAATCGGGTTTGATCATTATCTTTGCGATTATCTTTTGCTGTATCGGCCTCAATTAAACGGAATTGCACCTTTTTACCGTTTGGTAAATGGAAAGCGTAATTACTGAAATTTTCGCCTGATTTGGTGTAATACTGGTCTTTATTTGCCCAATGTAGCATTACTTCTTCACCCGAATAAGGAATGGCATAGGTGTCATTTTTATAACGGCGTTGGCTAATAAAATCACCGTTGTCGTAATAACGGGAAAAGAAGGTGTAAAGGTGGTTATAAACGGCGGTTTCTTGATTGAAATCTTGGATTGCTGTTTGAATTTTTCTGGGTAATTGGATTTCTAAAAATTGTTGAATTTCTGCCGAGCGGGAATTGAGTATGCGGTAGATCCCAAAATCGAGATCAGCTTGATTTATTTGAAAAATTTCCTTGAGTTTAGTGATAAGTTGTGCA
>NZ_JBSIUP010000032.1:0-23864 GCF_053654055.1 Ursidibacter sp. B-7004-1
TTCTTTTTGTACAATAGTAGTTGGCTCTTGATGAATAATAACTTCTGACATCGGAAAAGCATTCAGTAATTTTTGCTCTAAACTATCGGTGATTTCGTGAGCAATCAATAGCGGTAAATTATCATCAAGTTCTAAATGTAGTTGAATAAAACGCACAGCTCCTGCTCGGCGAGTTTTCACATCGTGAATACTAATAATGCGTGGATGCTCAAGGGCGATTGTCCAAATACGATCGACTTCTTCCTGTGGCAGAGCTTGATCGAGCAGTGATTGCATCGCTTCCCACAACATTACACCTGCGTTATACAAAATATATAATGCAATCCCTATTGCAAAAATGGCATCGGCATAGATAAAACCGTTTATATTCAATAACATAGCCAATAAAATTGCCGCATTCATATAAAGATCGGTTTGATAATGTAATGAGTCCGCCTGAATAGCTGGGCTACCCGTCTCTTTCACGACTTTACGCTGATACAGCACGAGAATTGCCGTTAATGCGATTGAAATTAAACTTATCACTACGCCTAATTCGCTACTTTGAACAAATTGTGGCTCGGTTAAACGTTGGATTCCTTGTAGTAAAAGAAATGCGGCTGACCCTGTAATAAATGCACTTTGTGCAAGTGCTGCAAGAGATTCCGCTTTACCGTGTCCAAAAGTATGATTATCATCGGCTGGCTGTAACGCAAAGCGTAATACTACAATGTTAGTAATTGAGGCAAATAAATCTACAAGGGAGTCAGTCATTGCCGCTAAGATCGCCATCGAGCCTGTTTGCCACCAAGCAAATGCTTTGATTAAAATTAAAACTGAGGCAACGACAATAGCTAAAGTCGCCGCTCGTTTTACTTGTTCTGCGTACTGTTGTTCCATTTTCTATTTACATTCCACTAACCAAGGTAATTTCGAAAACGCTATGGCTAATTCTGCTAGGTCTGCTTGCAAATTTTTAGCCGAAACTGCCCACTTGTCTGAAAATTGCATTTGGCTAAAGCCACATTGAGAATCACGCCCTCGAGAAACTTCAAGTTGCTGGTTTTGGAAACGTTCTGTTGGTGGATAAATCACTTCAGTGCGTAGCTCATTTTCTGTAATTGCCAGATTTGCTTGCGTATTTGTTTGATTTGCAAAACTTTTCTCGCGTAATGCTAATCGCTGTTGTAGCGTTCTTTGTTGTGAATTTTTATCTAAGAAAAAAAGAAATCCTTTTTGCCAATCATCTGGATTCTTGTTTGAATTTACTGGCAAATACAGTGATTGCTGCATTTCATCAAGCTGATTATTCGTTACTTGCTGATATTCAACCCCTTTGAACATCACACTCTCAGGTAATGAAAAACGCTTATCCTGTAAGCTACAAGCAGAAAGGCTGCATACTAAGATTATAATTTTTAGATACGTTGTCACGCAATTTCCTCTCGCTTAAAGACTAATTCATTTTCAGATGAAACTGTTTCATCAAACCAATATCCCCCTAAATCGAAGGCTTTGAGCTGTTCTACTTTAGTTGCTTGAGTTTGTAGTAAATAACGCACCATCATTCCTCTCGCTTTTTTCGCATAGAAACTGATGACTTTATATTTGCCATTTTTTTCGTCTAAAAATACAGGTTTAACAATTCTAGCTTGTAATTTTTTAGGTTGTACAGCACCAAAATATTCATCAGAGGCAAGGTTGATAAGCACATTATCGCCTTGCTCATCAATCGCTTGTTGTAAATGGTTAGTAATGGTATCTCCCCAGAAATGATAGAGATCTTTACCCTTTGGGTTAGCCAGTTTTGTCCCCATTTCTAAGCGATAGGGTTGCATTAAATCTAAAGGTTTCAGTAAACCATATAACCCCGATAACATTCTTAAATGGGTTTGAGCATACTCCACTTCGACTTTTGTGAGTGTTTCTGCTTCTAACCCTGTATAAACATCTCCTTTAAATGCAAATAAAGCTGCTTTGGCATTGTGTTCATTATGTTCCAACTGCCACTCAGCAAAACGTGCGACATTCAAACTGGCGAGTTTATCACTAATTGACATTAGTGAGCCTACTTCTGCTGGGCTGAGCTGTTTACAAATATCAATTAGCTGTTGGCTATAAGCGGTAAGTTCTGGTTGAGAAAATTCAAATTGTTCAACTTTCGTTTCAAAATCAAGAGTTTTAGCAGGGGAAATGATGGCAAGCATAAGATTTTCCGTTGTTCTAAAAATGGCGAATTATAGCAGAAAAGAGTGATAGAAAAAATTGCCAATAATTAAAAACGAACGGCCATTTAGAGGCTTGTAAATTTTTCACTCTAAACGACCGCTTTGTTAGATTAGCTATGCAAAATTATTCTTGAGTTTGTGCTTTCACTGCTGCAAATGCCACCATATTGATAATTCGGCGGACAGATGATTGTGGGTTGAGAATATGTGCAGATTTGTTCATACCCATTAAAATTGGTCCTACTGTAATTGCGGTTGTGGTTGCACGCAGTAAGTTATAACTAATGCGAGCAGCTTCCACATTTGGCATTACTAACAAGTTGGCAGCACCTTTTAATGGACTGTCTGGCATATAATCACGACGTAATTTTTCAGAGAGAGCTAAATCACCGTGCATTTCACCATCAATCATCAATTCAGGTTCACGTTGTTGAACTAATTCTAATACTTTACGCATTTTTGGTGCACCAAGTGCATTTGATGAGCCAAAGTTAGAGTGAGAAATAAGTGCCACCGCAGGCTCAATCCCGAAACGTCTAATTTCTGCTGATGCCATTGTGGTGATTTCTGCTAATTCTTCTGCTGTTGGATCAACATTGACATAGGTATCAGTCATAAAGACGTTACCTGTTGGTAGAACTAGGCTGTTAAGTGCGGCAGGAACTTTCACGCCTGATTTCACACCGATAATATCTTTGATGGCTTCTAAATGGCGACTGTAAGAGCCGAATAGACCACAAACTAAACCGTCAGCATAGCCCATTTCAACTAATAAAGAGGCAATAACCGTAGTATTTGATGTTGTAACACGTTTTGCAATTGCTTCAGTAATGCCACGACGTTTCATTAACTCGTAGTAACGTTTCCATAATAGCTCGTGGCGATCATCTTGTTCATTATTGACGATCTCAAAATCTTTACCTGCAACTAGACGTAAACCTAATTTTTTAATGCGAGCTTCAATAATAGCTGGACGACCAATGAGAATTGGGTAAGCTAAATCCATTGAAACGATTTCTTGTGTAGCGTGTAATACTTTTGCTTCTTCACCTTCTGCCAAAACAATACGTTTTTTATCCGCTTTAGCTTGGCTGAAAATTGGTTTCATAAATAAGTTTGTTTTATAAACAAACTGTGTGAGTTTTTCGATGTAGCTATCCCAATCTTGAATTGGTCGAGTAGCTACGCCAGAATCCATTGCTGCTTTTGCCACCGCTGGTGCAATACGCACAATTAAGCGTGGATCAAATGGACGTGGAATAATGTAGTCTGCACCAAATTCTGTACCTTCTCCACCGTAAGCTGATGTAACGACATCATTTTGTTCTTCAAGAGCTAAGTCAGCAATTGCATAAACTGCCGCTCGTTTCATCTCTTCGTTGATTGTTGTCGCCCCTACGTCTAATGCTCCACGGAAAATGAATGGGAAACAAAGTACGTTATTAACTTGGTTTGGATAGTCAGAACGTCCTGTACAAACAATCGCATCAGGGCGAGCGGCTTTAGCTTCTGGTGGGGTAATTTCTGGATTTGGGTTAGCTAATGCTAAAATCAGTGGGTGAGCAGCCATTGTACGCACCATATCTTGCGTTAATGTTCCAGCCGCTGAACAACCTAAGAAAATATCTGCATTTGGAATCGCATCAGCTAGTGTACGCCAGCCGTTATCTTCAATTGCATAGAATTTTTTGGTTTCATCCATACGATCATCACGATCTTTATAAATTACCCCTTTAGAATCGCAAACTACGATATTTTCGCGTTTCATTCCTAATGAAAGTAATAAATTCAAGCACGCAATCGAGGCAGCCCCAGCTCCTGATGCAACTAAACGGACATTCTCAATTTTTTTATCAATAATGCGTAATGCGTTAATTACAGCAGCTGCACTGATAATTGCTGTACCGTGTTGGTCATCGTGGAACACTGGAATGTTCATACGTTCACGTAATTTTTGTTCAATATAGAAACATTCAGGTGCTTTGATATCTTCTAGGTTAATACCACCAAAAGTTGGCTCAAGTGATGCAATAATATCAACAAGTTTTTCAGGATCTTTTTCGTTGATTTCAATATCAAATACATCTACGCCAGCAAATTTTTTGAAAAGAACACCTTTCCCTTCCATTACAGGCTTACCTGCTAATGCACCGATATTCCCTAAGCCTAATACAGCAGTACCGTTTGAAATAACTGCCACTAAGTTCCCTTTTGCTGTGTATTTGTAGGCAGCGAGTGGATCTTTTTCAATTTCTAAACAAGGCTCTGCTACCCCTGGAGAGTAAGCAAGGGCAAGATCTCGTTGAGTTGCCAGCGATTTAGTTGGCGTAACTTCAATTTTTCCTGGAACAGGAAACTCGTGAAAATCAAGAGCTGCTTGACGTAGTGAATTATCCATATTGTTATCCTCTCTATGTCTATGAATGATAAAAGTAAAATTTATGTATCGGCGATACCGTACAAGCGGTAACATTCTAACTGAAATTTGCAACTTTTTTTGTGACAAAGTTCTAATTTTTTTACACTCTATATAATAAATTTACCTATAAGTGTGAACAATCTCTCAAAATCATAAAATTTATTTTAAATCTTTTATTTTATAAAATTTGGTTTTATACACTTAAAATTGTCAATTTAATTGATTTTATATTATAAAAAACTTTTTTTTGTTAATTGTTGATATTTTATTTTGTTAATTTACTGAAATGTGCTGTTTTAAACACTAGACAATAAAAAAAAATTCTAGCACAATTCGCACAATTCAATTTGTAGCAAAATGTTGCTGTGATAAATTTTAGTCGTTGGAGGATTTAATGAAGAAACTTTCTGGTGCAGAAATGGTTGTACAATCCTTGCGTGATGAAGGCGTAGAATACGTTTTCGGTTACCCAGGTGGTTCAGTACTTGATGTGTATGATGCAATTCATACATTAGGTGGGATAAAACACGTTCTTGTTCGCCACGAACAAGGTGCAGTGCATATGGCTGATGGTTATGCTAGAGCAACAGGAAAAGTGGGGTGTGTACTTGTTACCTCTGGGCCAGGTGCAACGAATGCAATTACAGGGATTGCCACTGCCTATTCAGACTCAATTCCATTAGTTGTATTTTCAGGTCAAGTGCCATCAAGCTTAATCGGTTCAGATGCCTTCCAAGAATGTGATATGGTCGGGATTTCTCGCCCTGTGGTAAAACATAGTTTTTTAGTAAAACGTGCGGAAGATATTCCTGAAATTATCAAAAAGGCGTTTTATATTGCTTCAACAGGTCGCCCAGGCCCAGTCGTTATTGACTTACCTAAAGATGTTGTAAACCCTGCAAATAAATTTAATTATGAGTATCCCAAAGAGGTTTCATTGCGTTCTTATAACCCAAATGTGCAAGGGCATAAAGGGCAAATTAAGAAAGCTTTAAAAGCAGTATTAGTCGCTAAAAAACCAGTGCTTTATGTCGGTGGCGGTGTGGTGTTAGGTAACGCAAGCCAACAATTGACTGAATTTGCTACAAAACTTAATTTACCTGTTACTAGTTCATTGATGGGGTTAGGGGCTTTCCCTAGTACAAATAAGCAATTTTTAGGAATGCTTGGAATGCACGGCACTTATGAAGCTAATAATGCAATGCACGAAAGTGATTTAATTTTAGGTATTGGTGTGCGTTTTGATGACCGTACCACTAATAATTTAGCTAAATATTGTCCGAATGCGAAAGTTATTCATATTGATATCGATCCTGCATCAATTTCTAAAACCGTACCTGCTTATATTCCAATTGTAGGCAGTGCTGATAATGTATTAGATGAATTTTTGGCTTTGTTGAGTGAAGAAAACCTTGCAAAAAATCAAGCGGATCTTACCGCTTGGTGGCAACAAATTGATGGTTGGAAAGCTCGTCAATGTTTAAAATTTGAAAAAGGAGCGGTAATTAAGCCACAAGAAGTTATTCAAGCAGTTTATAAAATCACAAATGGTGATGCTTATGTCGCCTCTGATGTAGGGCAACATCAAATGTTTGCTGCTTTGCATTATCCATTTGATCTGCCAAGACGTTGGATTAACTCTGGTGGATTAGGCACTATGGGCTTTGGATTACCTGCAGCTATCGGGGTTAAATTCGCTTATCCTGATGCAACTGTTGTTTGTGTAACTGGTGATGGTAGTATTCAAATGAATATCCAAGAGCTTTCAACAGCAAAACAGTATGATACTCCAGTAGTTATCATCAACTTAAACAACCGTTTCTTAGGAATGGTAAAACAGTGGCAAGATATTATTTATGCAGGTCGTCATTCGCAATCTTATATGAATTCATTACCTGACTTTGTAAAACTAGCAGAAGCCTATGGACACGTTGGTATTCAAATTACCAAACCAGAAGAGTTAGAAGAAAAACTCAAACAAGCCTTTGCAATTAAAGATAAATTAGTCTTTGTCGATGTATTAGTTGATGAAACAGAACACGTTTACCCGATGCAAATTCGTGGTGAGTCAATGAAAGATATGATGCTTAGCAAAACGGAGAGAACAGATGCGTAGAACATTATCCGTATTATTAGAGAATGAATCAGGAGCTTTATCTCGTGTGGTTGGGCTTTTTTCTCAACGTGGTTTTAACATTGAAAGTTTAACCGTTGCACCAACAGATGACCCAAGCCTTTCTCGAATGACGATTGTAGCTCAAGGCGATGAAAAAGTATTAGAGCAGATCGAAAAGCAATTACATAAGCTAATTGATATTTTCAAAGTGATCAATTTAAGCCATTGTGAACACGTTGAACGTGAAGTTTTGCTACTCAAAGTGCGTGCCACTGGCAGTGCAAGAGATGAGCTAAAAAGAATGGTGGATATTTTCCGTGGGCAAATCGTTGATATTACCCCAAAACAATACACCATTCAGTTGGCTGGTACGAGTGAAAAACTCAATGCATTTATTGAAGCTGTGAAAGCTGAAACGACGATTATTGAGATTGTTCGTTCTGGCGTTATCAGCTTATCTCGTGGTGATAAGAACTGTTTGTAAACCCAGATAAAATTTTGGGTTAAGCGGTATGATTTGTAAATTATTTTGCAAATCATACCGCTTGTTTATTACCAGAACATCTTACTTGTCTTGTAAGAATAATTGATAATACTTCGTCGTAATTAAATCATTTACATTTACTCTGGTATTAATCAGTTTATTTTCAATAAGAAAATCCACTAACTGATTAAGTTTATCAATTGATGTAGCTGTGATTTCTGGTTCAAAATTTTTAAACTCAAGATCAGCGGAGTATGCTTTCTCATAAATGGCAGCGGGTATATTGTTTTGTGCAAAAATATTATATGCTGCACTAGGATTCTGAGCAGCGAACTCTTTTGCTCGTTTCAGCCCTCTTATCATTGCAACAGCCGCTCGTTCATTTTGAACAAGATATTCATTACGCCCTACCGCAAGGCTTTGTGAACTAATCTCAGGTTTATCTAAGGTAGATTCAATGACCCTCCCCATTCCTTTTGACTCCATAAATAGTACTGTGTAATAGAATGCAAATATGGCATCTGCTTGCCTACCACTAAATACAGAATTAGCATCTGCACCAATGGAATTGACCATCTCAAAGTTCTTTGGATCCAATTGATAAGATTTGGTAATGGCATTGAAATAACGCTGTTGAACTGTTCCTTTACCATAGATCACTTTTTTTCCTTGCAAATCAGCAATTGTCTTAGCTTGACTCTCATTTTGAACAATAGTACCAAATTGTAGATTTGAATTGTCTATCGCAAATACTTTTACATCAGCACCTTTACTTTTAAGAATAGTGATCGGTAAATCACCATAAAGTGCAACATCTATTTTGTTAGATGCCAATGCTTCATTCAATGCAGGACCTGCCTGTTGAAAGAAAACGATTTCTAATTTATAGCCTTCTTTAGCCAATTCTTCTTCAAAGTACTTGTTATGAACAGCAATCCCACCTGCTTCTAAGGTGCTATTAGATATACCTGGTAATCCCAGACGTAATGTTTTGGCTGTATGTTCAGGTGATATTTTTGTGTTATCAGTAAATTTCATTCCTCCTAAAGATAAGATAAATAATAAACTAATGTACAAAAATAGAGTAAAGACTTTTCGTTTAGATTTTGTCATATATTATCCCCTAAATTTGATATTCAATATCGTAGTGCTTACTTTCAAAGAAATATTGATGAATCTTATTTTTATAGTAAAGAAATTCATCTTTAGTGCGATCCTTAATGCCTTCAATTTTTACTGATACAATATCTTTAATTTGCCCAGGACGTGAAGACAATACAACAACACGATCTCCTAAATATACTGCTTCTTCAATATCGTGAGTTACTAGAATCATCGTTTTTTGTTCTTCTTGACGAATACGCAATACTTCTTCTTGCATTTGGATTTTAGTCATTGCATCTAATGCACCGAATGGCTCATCAAACAGTAAAATATCCGTATTCATCACTAACCCACGAGCAATAGCTGCACGCTGAGCCATTCCACCTGATAATTCTTTCGGATAAGCATTTTCAAAGCCAGATAATCCGACTAATTTGAGATAATCATAAGATTTATTCTCTCTCTCTGATTTAGATAGATGATTTAATCCTATACCGACATTTTCGTATATTTTTAGCCAAGGAAATAAACGGGGTTCTTGAAATACCATTGAACAATTTCCTTGACTTTCAGTAATTGATTTCCCTTTGATCTTAATATCCCCTGAATCTGCTGGGATCATTCCAGCAATCATTTTTAATAATGTACTTTTACCACAACCACTATGCCCAACAATGGTGACAAATTCGCCTTTATTAATAGTTAAATTGATATTATTTAATACAGGAATATCACCACTTTCTTTCTGGTAAATTTTGGAAATATTTTTTATTTCAATTAAATTTTCTGCCATAAATCCTCCATTACTTTATACAACTTATTGATATTTAATTATCTTTCCAAGGCGTTCCAAGCTCTGCTGCGATACAAATAATCTTATCCATCAATAATCCCACAGAGCCAATAACAAACATACAAACAATCACGACATCAGAACGCATTAAACTGCGTGCGTCATTAAGTCTAAAACCTATTCCTGAAGAAGATGCGATCAGCTCTGAAGCAACAACAGCCATCCAAGAGATCCCCAACGATAAGCGTAATCCAGTAAATAATGCAGGCAATGCCGATGGTAAGTAAATTTTTTTAAATGTATCCCATTTACTCATACGATAAACTTCGGCAACTTCTAAGAAACTTTTGGAAGTTGAATCAATGCCGTTGATTGTATTGACGATAATAGGGAATGTGGCAGCAAATAAAATAACTACTATTTTAGATAGTTCATCTATCCCAGCCCATAGAATAATTAGCGGTATCCAAGCAACCATTGGAATTTGCCGCATTGCAGTTAATGTCAGCTGAAAAAATTCACTTATCTTTTTTGATATGCCCATTAATATTCCTAATGTGATGCCGATTGTTGATGCAAGAAAAAAACCAATAAGAACTCGGCGTAAACTAATTCCTAGATCAGCATATAATTCACCTGACTTAACCATATCAACCGCAGTAGCTCCCACTGAACTTATCTTAGGTAATGCAGTTTCTGGTAATCCACCAATCGTAGTAGAACAGTACCACCCCAGTAAAATACTTAAAGGTAAAATAAATTTAATATTCCTATTTAAAGAAATGTTTAATAATCCATTTTTCATATATTTCCTCCGATTAAATAAATGCTTTTAGCCAATCATACAATTGCTGGTATGTTTGTACTCCCGATTGTCTAGCAAGCTCTTTATTTTGTTTTACAAGAATTACAGTTGGAATTCCTCGAATATCATAGGTATCTACTAAATTCGGATTTTTATCTACATTGATATATTTAGCATCAATAAATTGGGATAAATCAGAATGTAATAGTTTTTCTAGTGCTGAATATAAAGTCTTACAATGAACGCATCTTTCTGCACCAAATAATATAAGTTCAATTTTGGATTGGGATAAGGATTCTGTTTCATTGATTTCGGTGAATAAACTGTTATTTATCTTAAACAACGATGTTTTTTCTAACTTTTCATCACTTTTGGCTACACATAATGCAGCACTTTCAGTATAAGGTAATGTTCCCTCAACTTTTATTATTGATTTAGCACCAAATTTACCAGCATTAGGTAGCCGATAATGAGTAATATCAATAGGTTCAATTGCGACTTCTTTCGGAAGTGGTTCTTGTTTTACCCAATCATAAGGATAGCGATAGGCTCGATAGATCATATTATTGGTCGGTTTATCTCCATCCTGATGGCTGTAATAAGGAGAAATCCATTCCCATACAATCTCTTTCTCAGCTGTCACCTCGAGTAATCTTCCATTTGATCCTTCATCGATCAAGGTATTTCCATTAGGTAAACGCTGGGCACTACTTACATAAGGGCTATAAAATTTGCTGGCATCAGTCGGGATAGCCGCTTTAATATCTTCTGGTGTAAATTGCCAAATAATATCTAAGCTGATTGGATCAATTTCTAAAACTCGCGAATAATCACGACGTGCATTTTTAGTACCATCTGGGCTTTCTGGATTAGGTTCGCCATATCCTCCCCAACCACCATTATCAAAAACTAAAATATTCCCAGCTCCAGGTAATCCCTTAGGAATCAGGTGAGCGTGATGAGGGCCAATAATATTACCGATATGCTTTACATCATCTTCTTCCCAATTTGGGCCTATTTTCCACACAATCTCACCGCTTTTCTTAGATATAATCGCTAAGAAATTAGCTTCTCGACTGTCAAAAATAATGTTCTCAGGGTGAAATCTTTCATCACCTGCATCGTACCATTTATTCTCTCCGAGATAACTCATACAGTTAATATGTAACCAATCTCCAACACCACCATCAGCTGCTCGTATATTAGGGTTCTTAAAAATTGTTTTCTTCGCTTCTTCACTAAAACCAATTTCGTCAAAATGATCCGAAGCTAACCATTGCCATAAAATATTTCCCTCCCAGTCCACTTCATAGAAAACATCGTCTAACAATTTAGTTGTACTGATCTTTTCATTTAAAACTGTTTTATGACCTAGTATTAGCGTTTTTCCTGATCGAGATTGTGGTTCCTGATTTGGTACATAATATCCAACTGGATTGCCTTCTCTTTGGTAGTCGTGATGACTACGAGCCATATAACGTGGAATTTCACCTTCATCTGTAACAAATTCAAATTTATCGAATTTCCACACTATATTTCCGTCATAATCAATTTGCACCAAATCAACACCATCTTGCATTCCATACTTAGGATTACGATCTCCCGAATAGCCAATCAAATCACCATTCGGTAGCAATTTGTTCGGAAAGCCATGAAATTCGTCCCAACGACGAATCTCATTACCATTCATATCAAATAATAAAGCTCCTGAACGAATAGTTTGAACAAGGTTATAGCCGTTCCAGCATTTCTCAGGTTTATAAATTGTTACGCCTGTTGGAAAAATAGTTGGGTGTCCCATAAATACTCCTTTTGATTGATTGAAATAATATTTGATTTTTATTAAATAGTTTTTCTATAAATTTGTGAAAGACCATTTATATATTTGTTATAATTAAAAATAAGTATATTCATAAAATCAAAACAATATAGAAAATATAAATTATCTTTTGTTATAACCACCTTTTATTTGGAAATAAAAACAATGATAAATATTGATATAAACTACTTATTTTGAAATGTTAAAACCAAAAGAAATAAATAATATGAAAATATAATAAAAAACCAGAAAACCCATATCTTTTAACTAAAAACACGGGTTTTCTGGTTTAATAATAAAATTATAATCTACTTATGAAACACTAAAAGCAATAAACTTTTATACTTAACTTATATATTTAGATTATTCTGCTAGGTTCTCCAATTTAAGCTGAGCTTTCACCCTTGCGACTTCTTCATCTCGTAATACTCGGCGTAGAATTTTACCAACATTACTTTTTGGTAGCTCATCTCGGAACTCAATATCTCTTGGGATCTTATACCCTGTGAGGTGTTGTCGGCAGTGGCTACGTAGTTCTTCACGAGTTAGGCTTTCATCTTTTTTAGTCACATATACTTTGATGCTCTCGCCAGATGCTTCACTTGGAATACCCACCGCAACAACTTCATTCACTTTAGGGTGCAGTGCAACAACATCTTCAATTTCATTTGGATAAACATTAAAACCCGATACGATAATCATATCTTTTTTACGATCCACAATGCGTAAATTAAGATCTTGCCCCATTTCGACAATATCCCCTGTTGCCATCCAACCATCTTTTAACACATCAGCAGTATCTTCAGAACGTTGCCAATAACCACGCATTACTTGTGGACCTTTTACCCATAACTCGCCACGTTCACCTATTGCAACATCATTTCCTGCATCATCAACAATGCGAATATCTGTATTCGGTACAGGTACACCAATTGAGCCAGAATACTCGGTTGAGTCATTACGCGTTGCTGCAATCAATGGTGAACATTCTGTCATACCATAACCTTCAATAATGTGATTCCCTGTGGTTTGATGCCAACGCTCCGCCACTGCACGTTGAATGGCTGCACCGCCACCAACAGAAAGGCGTAACTTAGAAAAATCGACTTCTTTCAACTGGCTATTATTCAATAAAGCATTAAACAGAGTATTAACTCCTGTAATTGCCATCACTCGATATTTTTTCAGCTCTTTGATAAATCCTGGAATATCTCTTGGGTTAGTAATCAATAACCCCGTAATCCCTAATTCAATAAAAAGCAAACAGTTTACCGTTAAAGCAAAAACGTGATAGAGCGGTAATGCGATGACAGCAATACGTTCATCACCTTTGCTCACCAATGGATAAGCGACCCATTTTGCTTGCATTACATTAGCAATAATATTGCGATGAGTCAGCATAGCCCCTTTTGCCACTCCTGTTGTTCCACCCGTATATTGTAAAAAAGCAAGATCATCACTATAAATAACAGGTTTAACATATTGACGCTGTTTACCAATACTTAGGGCTTCACGAAAACTTACTGCGTGGGGTAATTTATATTTTGGAACCAGTTTTTTAACATACTTAACAACAAAATTAACTAAAGTACGTTTACCGAAAGAGAGCTGATCCCCCATTCGGGTCAAAATAACGTGTTTAACTTGCGTATCAAAAACGACTTTTTCTAAAGTTGCCGCAAAGTTAGAGACCACAACAATCGCTTTCGCTCCGCTATCATTAAGCTGATGCTCTAATTCTCGTGGTGTATAAAGTGGATTCACATTTACCACCACAAGTCCTGCCCGCAATGCACCAAATAATGCAATCGGATATTGCAATAAATTTGGCATCATCAAGGCAATTCGCTCACCTTTCTCTAAACGTAACTCATTTTGTAGATATGCCGCAAATGCACGACTACGTTCTTCTAATTTACGAAATGTAAGTACTTTACCCATATTGATATAAGCAGGAATATCAGGGTGGCGTTGTACCGCTTTTTCAAACATTTCAAGTAAAGAACTATATTCATCAGGGTTAATTGTTCGCTCTGCCCCTGCTGGATAATTTTCAAACCAAATCGGTTCCATTTAACTCTCCTTAAATCTTTCGCAAAAATATAGGGGTAAATTCCCCTTGCTGTTTTTGAGCTATTATTTTTTTTACAATAACAAAAGTGATTGCAGTGGCAGTAAAAATACCGAATGCTAATCCTAATTCATTACTAATCCATTGTGAAAGTAGCAATGTACTTCCCACTAAAACGATAAGCGGCATTAAGTACAACCAAAATACACTTACCAATAAACTGTTTTCTGCCAAGCCAATTTCAATGCGATCACCTACGTTTAAAACTTGATTTACACTCAATTCAAATTGTGGTGCTACTTTTTCCCCAGCTAATGCCGAAAGAGATTTAGTCCCACAACCTGATGTAGCCGAGCAAGTACCACAGCTACTTTTAGCAAAACATTGTACCTTTGCTACCCCGTTTTGATAATCTAAAACGGTGGCTTGTTCAATCATCATTATGAGTTTCTCCGTAAGCGGTTAGTTTGGCTTAATTTCTTGCAATTTGATTTCTTGCACAATATGACGAGCGGAAACAAGCGGAATTTCACCTACAATAACGACATCTTTATCACCCAAAGTTTGACTATAAATACTCATTTTACCTTGCCGCCAAAACTGTTCATCAAAAATAATCCCTTTATTCTGAACAAAATAAATAGTAAATGAAAATAACCCATCACTGTATAACTGACTTTCTACTTGTTCATTATCCATTAAAAACTCAGATAATGTTTGTCTCCCTGACGAAATGGTTCTAAATCCTTGAGGAACCCACCCTGCTCTCCAATTTAACGTATTTTGTGGTAAGTTTTCCTTCGGTTGAATGAGTGTAGGTAAAATTAAGGTACTAATCGGCTCTACAATATACAGAAACTCTTCATTAACGGTATTTTGTATCACTTTAAATTGCTCTAAAATATTTCTTTCACGATCTAATAGATCACTGCGTAGTAATAGATGGTTTTCTTCATCAATCCAAAGTTCATATTGATAGCGAAAATCATCTCTCGGCACGATGCGGATCACTCGAGCAAGACGGTCTGCCACTCGCATTCTACCCGAATCGACAAAATGATAACCTTGCAATTGATTAAAGTCAGTATAAAGCACTGATGGTAGATCATCTAAAATGTGTGAACTCGGTAAACTAAAAGGTTGAAATTCACCAAAATAACTTACCATATCATCACGCAAAATCATCTCTTCTCGGCTATTATCTAGACGTAATAATTGAGCATATTCTTTCTCGTTCCAATAGGCGTGGCGATAACGTAGAGATTGAACATCTTCCCCTTGTTGCAAAATATAAAGCTGTTCATAATTTAGCGTTTTATGTGCTTTTGTCATCGCATTGAGATATTCTAAAGGCGAAGAAAATGTCCCCGTTTTGGCATATAACGGCATACCTAAGACAAAAAATAAAGTAAATAATAGCGTTAATAAGTGATTCTTTTTCATTTTTTTGAATTGTTATATATAAGCACAAAGATTGTAACAAAAAAGTTTAATGATTATAAGCTAAAACACGCTTCGCAATTTACAGAAGGAATGAAAGATTTGATTGGTTATATGGCTAAGAATAAAAATCTGCTTCTCAATCTGTTGTTTATTATCCAACTTTTGTGAAGCAGATTATTTCATCTTTTTAATTTAAAGATCGTCAATCACCAAATAAATTTTTGAAACAGGGCCGTGTACGCCAACAACTTTGATCAATTCAATATCTGCCGTAGCACTTGGGCCTGAGATAATATTGACACAAGATGGCATTCTTTCACCTTGCTGTGCCTTGTCGTGTAAGATTTTGGCTAATTGGGCCACTCGTGGTAATACCTTACTTTTGCGTAATACCACCACAGATTTTTCGGGTAATAAACTCACAGAGCGTCCAAAATCTTTATCCGAAAACAGCACAATACCGCCAGATTCGGCTAACCCATATTCGCCATAAACAACGCCAATATTGGCTTGTTCCGCTTGAGTAATATTCTGCTGTGGCTGGTTAAGATCCCAAATATAGCTATCATATTTAGCTTGTAATGTTGGCGTAACGCCTAATTCAACCAGTCGATTATCATTGTTAATGATGATCTTACCACCACCATATTTTTCACAAATATCCAATATAGCGGTAGGTAATTCATTTTCTTTTGCAATAACAACATCTGCCATCATTACACGAGCAAAACTGATAAATTCATCACAAAGCACTGTTTGGGTGCGATCGGTTAAACGTGTCGTAGGGTGATTATTTACCAACTCTGGCATTGGTGCTGGAACAGTTTGACGAGGTCTGCCCATTCGCTCCGCTAATTTATTTAAGAAATTTTCACGATTTTGCATATCCATTTGATCCCCCTATTTTCTGTTATTAAACCATTCACGGAAGCTTTCTCCTTCCGCAGAAGGTAAATCACGAGCTTTTGTCCACTCTGCTAACGCTCCTACTTCAATTGGAGCTTTACCATTTTTAATCAATTTACCCGCAATTTTTGCCCCTAAATTCACTCCGACTTTCCAAAGCGTTGGGTGTGAGTTAGCAAGGTTAAAACCAAAAATAGATAGGCGTTCTACGGCTGGAGTCATTCCATTTTGTGCAATATGCTCACGATGTTTTAGAATAAGCTGTGCAAGTGGAATTTTCACTGGGCAAACAGAATTACAAGCAGTACATAATGAACAAGCGTAAGGTAACTCTTTAAATTCTTCATAACCACCCAGTAATGGTGAGATGACAGATCCAATCGGGCCTGGATAAATTGAGCCATAGCCGTGTCCGCCAATTTGACGATAGGCTGGGCAAGTATTTAAGCAAGCACCACAACGGATACAACGTAGCACTTCTTTAAATTCACTCTCTAGAATTTTTGAACGACCATTATCAACAATCACTAAATGGAAATCTTCAGGCCCATCCGTTTCACCTTCAAGGCGTGGGCCAGTCAGCCAAGTGTTATAAGCGGTTAATTTAGCCCCAACCGCACTGCGTGCCAACATCGTAATCAACACATCAACTTCTTGGAATGTTGGAGCTAAACGCTCCATTCCCATTACCGCAATATGCGTTTTAGGAAGTGTTGTTGCTAAGCGTAAGTTACCTTCATTGGTTACCAAACAAACTGAACCTGTTTCAGCCACAGCAAAGTTACAACCACTGATCCCAATATCCGCTTCTAAGAAATCTTGACGTAACACTTTACGGACAAAGGCGTTCATTTCTTCTGGTTGTTCGCTACCTTGATAACCGACTGCATCGTGTAATTCTTGGCGAATTTTATAACGATCTTTATGGATCGCTGGTACTACAATATGCGAAGGTTTATCTCCTACGATTTGTAGTAAATACTCGCCTAAATCGGTTTCAACAACTTTCATTCCTTCTTTTTCAAGAACTTCGTTTAAACCGATTTCTTCTGTTACCATTGATTTTGATTTAACAATTTTCTTGGCATTCTTTGCCAATGCCACTTGGCGAATATAAGCGGTAGCTTCTTCGGCTGTTTCTGCAAAAAAAACGTGTCCGCCATTTTGCTGAACTTTTTCACTAAGCTGATATAAATAAGCATCTAAATTTGCTAAAACGTGGTTACGAATTTGTTTAGAAAGATCACGCCATTCTTCCCAATTACCTAATTCATCAACCATTTTTTGACGATTTGCACCGATAGTTTCCTGTGCTTTAACGATAGCTTTACGCATCATATCGTTATGGATTTGGTTATCAACTCGTACTTTAAAAGCAAGGTTACTGGTTTTTAGTGACATTTTATTTACCTCCCTGCATCAATACTTCAGCAATGTGCATTACTTTCACATTCTTACCTTCACGGCTTAAACGTCCACCAATATTTAATAAGCAACTTACATCTGCACCAATTAAATATTCTGGTTCAGATTCGGTAATATGTTCTACCTTTTCAGTAACCATTTCGCCTGAGATTTCAGCCATTTTGACCGAGAATGTACCGCCAAAACCACAGCAAGTTTGCTGATTGTGAATAGGTAATAACTCTAATCCTTTTACATTTTGTAATAATGTTAAAGGCTCATTCACAATACCTAATTTACGAGAAAGACTACAAGATGGGTGATAAACTGCTTTACCTGTTAATTGTGCACCAACATTAGTTACACCAAGTACATTAACAATAAAGTCTGTCAAATCGTGAAAACGATCAGCAACTTTCTTTGCACGCTCTGCCCACTTAGTCTCCCCAAAACGCTCAAAATATTCTGGGTAATTTTTGATGGCATAAACGCAAGACCCAGCAGGAGCAACAATTGGATAGTCATTGACTTCAAAGGTTTCCACCAATACTTTCATTCCTGAAAGTGCTTGTTTGGTATAACCACTATTGATTGCTGGTTGCCCACAGCAACCTTGTTTTTCTAGAAAGGTAATATTACACCCAAGTTTCTCCAGTAAGAGAACCGTATTTTTGGCTACCCCTGCTTTTACAATGTCAGCAATACAGGTAACGTAAAAATTTACGTTCATAATAAACTCCAACTCAATTTATAAAAATAAAAACAAAAATGAAAATAATTAAGAAATAGATAATCTAAAATGAAAACAAGCGGGTAGATTTTGCAAAAAATTTACAAAATATAACCGCTTGTTTCCCAAACTTCTATACGATCTTAGGATTAAACCGCATAGAAAATAGGGATAATAAAGAGAGCAACCAATGCTGCGATAATGCCGTAAACAGTCATAGGTACAACTGTTTTCTTAATGATTTCACCTTCTTTATTATTGATATTTAATACCGAACTTACTGCTACGATATTATTGATACACACCATATTACCCATTGCTCCACCAACAGATTGAAGTGCTAATACCAAGCTCACAGAAAGACCTGTTAATTCTGCTGTTGATAGCTGTACGCTACCAAAGGTTAAGTTAGATACTGTATTTGAACCTGAGAAGAATGCACCCACCGCACCTAAATAAGATGCGAATAATGTCCAATATTCACCTGTTGCTTCAGCAAAGCTCTTACCGATAATTTTTACCATTGAGCCATCGCCACCCACTAACATTAAATTTACCATAATCAATGCACCTACAAGGGCAAAGAATGGATTTCTTGTTTGTTTTAAGCTGGTTACAAATACATCTTTAGTTTTACTTGCCGATACAGCAAATACAGGGATAGCAATCAATACCGTTACAACAAATGGAATTAATGCTGGAACATATAGTAATTTATAGCTTGAGCTGATTGTCGTACCAAAGATATTTTTTAAGCTAAAGATTAAGCCATTACTAATATCAAATACCCCTAGTGAACCCAACTGAACACTTACCCAAGAAGTTGCATCGTTCATCATTTCTTTAAATGGCAACTGCTTAACACGAGTAATGATTAAGATAGCAATCAATAGACCTGTTGGGAATAATGCTTTGATTACCTCACCTTTAGTAACAGTGTCATTTTCGAAAGTATTTTCAAATTTTGCTAAGCCAATACCTTTATTTGCGACAAATACCGAAATTAATAAACCAATGGCACCACCAACTAATGATGGGAACTCATAGTTTACTTGTGCTAATAATAAATAAGGCACAACACAAGCAAAAACACTAATATAAATAAATACTAAGTTTTTACGAATATCTTGCCAAGAAACTATTAAACGTAAAGCCATTACAGGAATAACCAGTGCAGCAAATGCGTGGATTAACGCAGTCATTGAGCCGATTTCAAGAATTTGGTTTTCAGGTAATTGTAATGGACCAAAGCCAAACCACGTTGGTGTACCTACTGCACCAAATGAAACTGGAACAGAGTTCATTACTAATGCAACCATTGCCACTTTTAATGGGTGGAAACCTAAGCCAACTAAAATTGGTGCGGCAATCGCAGCTGGTGTGCCAAAGCCACTCGCCCCTTCAATCATAAAGGCAAACGCCCAACCGATAATCATAATTTGAGCAACTGGGTTGGGGTTAATAGCTCCTAGCCATTTACGCAACGTATTTGTTACTCCTGAAACTTCTGAGAAACGGTTAAATAATACCGCTCCAAAAATAACAGTAATTGGCGTCTGTACCGCAATAAGTGCTGATGCAATGTTAGCACTTACTGTGGTAATGTCTGTACCAAAATAGATAAGTTGAATAATTAACACAACTACCGCAATCCACGGTAATGCAATGTAAGAAGGAAGTGCATTACGTTTAACCATTAGGTAAATAAGCAACACAATTGGAAAAATACTAAGAAAAAGAGCCATATAGCTTCCCTTTAAATAAAACAAAAATAACAAGAAATTGTGAATTACTAGTAAATGAAATCCACTTATCAACAATCTAAAGATAAACTAAAGATTAGAGATATCTACTATTTTATTAAGAAAATGTGAATAAAAAAGCAAAATGTTGTCTTTTTGTGAGTTAAATCACGATTTATTATATCATACGTTTAAAATTTAGACATTTTATTCCTTTGTTGCTTGCTTTCCAAGCTAAAATTCTACCAACACGCATAACAAAATCGGCTAAATCCGAACCCAAAGCGGAAATCTTCGTCATAGTGCATTCGCATATAACGTAATTCTTCTTGAGCTTTATAATTTTCTAACGCAAGTTTATAACAGGCTTGGAAAACAGGGTTATTTACTTTTTCAGTATAGCGTTTCTCAAATAATTTCTGTTCTTTTTCTGTACGATCTAACGGTGGATTAAATTGTTCGTGCATCAATTCTGCTGCATCTATATCACATTGTTTAGCCAATGCAACTTGTAGTGCTTGTTCGGCTCGTACTCGTTTAGCTTCTCTTTCTGCACGTTGTTCAGGACTAACTGCACAAGCGGTTAAAGTAATGGCACTCAATAACATTATTGTCGCGTTCAATCTATTCATTTGTAGCTCCCTATTTGCTGTAAAATCGCATTAAGTTTCTGTGGGTCTAAGACATCTATTTATTAGCATTAGTTTGCAATAACTCCCGCCAAATTGCTCGTACTTGTTGGCGTTCTGCAACAAATTCATCACTTGCTACCACTGCATCTTGATTAACTAAATTCAAATGATGGATTTGATTGCGTAATGTAATATAACAATGTTTTAAGGTTTCGCCTTGTGTGTCGGTCAAAATACCACATTCCACACTACGCTCAAAAATACGCACATTGTCCGACCAATCTGTCATTGTTGGGTAATGATGAGCATAATTTAGCACGAGATATTGTGCGATAAACTCAATATCGGTAATACCGCCTTGATCAGTTTTCAAATGAAATTTTCCTTGTGCAGTATGGCTTAAATGCTCATACATTTTTGCACGCATTTTGCAAATTTCTGAACGTAACTCACCGCTTGCACGAGACATTGATAAGGTCTCTTGGCGAATTTGGGTAAATTTCTCTCGCAAGTTTTTGCTACCATATACTGCCCTTGCTCGAACAAGAGCCTGACTTTCCCACGTCCACGCTTCATTTTGCTGATAATCTTGGTAAGCCTTAAAAGTACTGACTAACAACCCAGCTTCTCCAGACGGGCGTAAACGCATATCTACTTCATAAAGCACGCCTGCACTGGTATTCAGATTAAAAATACCATTGATTTTTTGAGCTAATTTTAGATAGAACTGATGACTAGAAATAGATTTCTTACCACCTTGAGTTTCACTCTGCTCGGGTGCATTATGCAAGAACACCAAATCTAAATCTGAGTTATAACCTAGCTCAATTCCACCTAATTTACCGTAGCCGATCACCACAAAATCTTTCTGCTGCTCACCCGTTTGTTCATCAAGAGTTAAATGTTCAGGCGTGCCAAAGCGTTGAGCTACTTGTCGCCACGCCAAATTGACTACCGCACCAATAATCGCTTCCGCCAAATAAGTGAGATGATCGCTGATTTTCATCACAGGCAGAACACCTAAAATATCTGCAGCTGCAATGCGTAAAATATGACTTTGTTTAAATTGACGAAGTGCGTCAATCAACGCTTCTTCATCATCTTCAGGCACTCGCATTAGATACTCTTGTAATGCCATCGGGTAATGATCTAACTCGATCATTGTCACCAAACTCTTTGGCAAAATAAGTTCATCAAGCAACATTGGATAGCGTGCGATCTGCTCGGAAATCATTATTGATTGCCCACATAATTGCATTAGCTGTGGCAAAATTTGCTCTTTTTCGAGCAATAACTCCAGATAGGTTGTTCGTGTATTGATTTTATCGAGAATATTCAAAATGCGTGGCAGTAGCACCAGATAATTTGGCTGATTAAAAAGCTGATCCGCCACTTTCGGCATCAATTTACGAAGCACTTCACGCCCACGCACGCCAATAGAACGTTTTACCCAATCTTGAAAGGTAGCGGATAGTTGCTGAAAGATCACAGGATAATCCGCGACTTCGACAGGATAGGCATTTAGCTGACTTGCAAGATCTTCTTCCGTCATTTGATAATGTAAAATATCTCGCCAAGTGGCTAATAACGGATTTTCAATCTCATCGCTCTCTTGCTCATCTTCGCCAATCAACTCATTAAAAATCACTCGTACACTCTGCTGATGTTGTTGTAATTGATTGAGAAAAATTTGCCAAGTATCACATTGGCAAACAAAGGCAATACGAGCCTGATCGATAGGATCAGTCGGCAATGTTTGGGTTTGTTGGTCGTTAATGGCTTGCAAGGTATTTTCTACATTGCGTAAAAATAGATAGGCTTGCTGTAACTGCTCTACTTGCTGTTGCGTGAGTAGATTAAGCGGTACGAAATGTGGTAAAACTTGCAAAAGGCTACGTTGCTGTAAAATTTTATCTCGACCACCACGCATCATCTGAAATGTTTGCACGATAAATTCCACTTCACGAATACCGCCAGCCCCTAATTTTATATTATCGACTAACCCTCGTCTTAACACTTCTCGGCTAATTTTCTGTTTCATTTCGCGTAGTGATTGAATAGCACTGAAATCTAAATAACGGCGATAAACAAAAGGACGCAATAGCTGTTTTAGGTATTTATGGTTAATGTTATTCAGATCTTCGCCCAAGATTTTGGCTTTAATCATCGCATAGCGTTCCCAATCTCGCCCTTGCTCTTGATAATAATCTTCCATCGCACTAAAACTTAGCACTAAAGCCCCACTATCCCCAAAAGGTCTCAAACGCATATCGGTTCGATACACAAAGCCTTCCGCAGTCACTTCATCTAATGCTCGTATTAAACGTTGCCCTAAACGAGTGAAAAATTTACTATTTTCTATCGGTTTTCTTGCCCCCACTGTTTCGCCCATATCAGGGTAAGTAAAAATCAAATCAATATCAGACGAAAAATTAAGTTCTCTCCCCCCTAATTTACCCATACCTAAAATCAGTAATTCCTGTTTTTCACCTAGCTCATTCATTGGTGTGCCATATTCTTGGCACAAACGTTCAAACAACCAATCTCTCGCTCCTAAAATTAAGGCTTCGGCTAAATCTGATAATCGCTCAAAAATCTGTTGTACTGTTGCGAAGCAGTTAGATTGTACAAAACTTAGCGTTGCCATTTCACGATGACGAAATCGGCGTAATACAGAATGTAACTGTTCTTCATTTTCTACTGCTGACAATATTGCTTGTAAACGTTGTGAATAGTGATCGCAATCATCAATAGTCGGAGATTTAGCTAACCATTGAGCCAATAATTCAGGCTGCTTTTGTAGCTGTGTCGTTACAAAATCCGACATTGCCATTGCAGTAATAAGCGGTGAGATCTGCGGATTATTTTGCGAATCTAAGGTAATTCCTTGAGTTTCGCAGATCTGAGAAAGATGTTGTTGAGCAGTTTGAAAGAGATTGTTAAGCATAGGATTCACACATAAATAGAGAGCTATTAAATGGTGCTATGATACTTTAATTTAAGGAAGAATGGGAATTTATGCTTTAAAACAATACAAAGTATTACTATAATACAAAGCATTAAGGAGATAACTAATGTACACTATTATTGAAACTATCCGATTTGAACAGGAATCTAAAAAGATTTGGAGTGAAGAAGAACGTTTCGGTATTATGTAGCAGTTGCACAATTCCCCTCGCCCGCTTGCGG
>NZ_JBSIUP010000033.1:0-19652 GCF_053654055.1 Ursidibacter sp. B-7004-1
AAACACTTGGTATTATTGGCGGAATGTCGCCCGAGAGTACGGTAACTTATTACAGTGAAATCAATCGCTTAGTAAATCAAGCTAAAGGTGGAAATAGTTCTGCTCCGTTGCTGATGGTGAGTGTTGAATTCAGCGAAATTGTAGCCTGTCAGAAACAGGGCGATTGGCAAAAAGCAGGGCAACTTTTAGCAGATGCGGCTAAGAAATTAGAGCAAATTGGGGCTGAGGGTATTTTGTTAGCGACCAATACGATGCACAAAGTTGCGGAAAGTATTCTTGCTCAAATCAATGTCCCATTTTTGCATATTCTTGATGCAACCGCCTCTGCGATTAAAGCACAGCACTTGCAGAAAGTAGCACTGCTTGGCACTCGTTTTACAATGTTTGACGATTTTTATCGTAGTGGATTAGAAAAACGTGGGATAACAGCTATTGTTCCTGATGATCATACCCAACAAGAAATTCATCGAATTATCTTTGAAGAGCTTTGTATTGGCAAATTATTATCAGCATCAAAACGATTTATTTTTTGAGCTTAAAAGATCATCGCACCCTAGCAATTTTGCGATCTTGATCGAAAAATTTGTTTTTTCAACTTTGCAAACAGTAAAAAAATCACTAGCCTAAATGCCAAGACATCAGTAGAATTCGCACTCTTTTATTCAAGCAAAACTAGGCATAGTCCTAATCTTTGCCGTAAACCGTGTAATAACGAGGCTATTTTTAATGTCACAAGCAATTCAAGCAACCGATGTTGGTTGCCAAACATCTATTGAACAACCACAACAAAAAGAAAAAATTAATTTATTAAACTTAAATCGCCAGCAAATGCGAGAGTTATTTGCGGATATGGGCGAGAAACCATTTCGTGCTGATCAGCTAATGAAATGGATTTACCATTTTGGTGAAGATAATTTCGATAATATGACTAACATCAATAAGGTGTTACGAGAGAAACTAAAACGTGTTGCTGAAATTAAAGCTCCAGAAGTTGCAGTTGAGCAACGATCTGCAGATGGTACGATTAAATGGGCAATGTGGGTTGGCGATCAACAAATTGAAACGGTATATATCCCCGAAGATGATCGTGCAACGCTTTGTGTCTCATCACAAGTAGGTTGTGCATTAGCTTGTACATTCTGCTCAACAGCACAGCAAGGTTTTAACCGCAATTTAAGCGTATCTGAAATTATTGGGCAAGTTTGGCGAGCGTCAAAAATTATCGGTAATTTTGGGGTAACAGGCGTACGCCCAATTACGAATGTGGTAATGATGGGAATGGGAGAGCCATTACTCAATATGAATAATGTTATTCCCTCAATGGAAATTATGTTAGATGATTTTGCTTACGGTTTATCCAAACGCCGAGTAACGTTATCGACATCAGGTGTTGTACCTGCATTGGATAAAATGCGTGAACAAATTGATGTTGCACTCGCTATTTCACTCCACGCACCAAATGATGAATTGCGTGATGAAATTGTCCCGATTAACAAAAAATATAATATCAAAATGTTGATCGACTCAGTGAATAAATACCTTGAAGTATCTAATGCAAATCACGGTAAAGTAACGATCGAATATGTAATGTTAAATCAGGTAAATGATAGTGTTGAACACGCTCATCAACTTGCTGACGTATTAAAAAATACGCCGAGTAAGATCAACTTGATCCCTTGGAATCCATTCCCAGAAGCACCGTATGCGAAAAGTTCAAATACACGCATTGATCGTTTCCAGAAAACGTTAATGGAATATGGCTTTACGGTTACAGTGCGTAAAACTCGTGGTGATGATATTGATGCGGCTTGTGGGCAGTTGGCTGGTGATGTTATTGACAGAACGAAAAGAACCCTTGAAAAACGTAAATTTGGGGAAGGCATTGCATTGCAAAATCAGTAAATTTATTTAATTTCTCTTAATTTAAGAGAGATTATTATTCCCCCTTGTATAAGGGGAGACATCTAGGGAGAAACTAAATGGCATTTGCAAAATTTTTCAGAAATCTCACCGCTTGTATGGTGGCATTATGGCTAATTGGTTGTACATCAAAGCCGTCGGAACAAGTGAAGTTTAATCGTTCTGAAGCAGTTACCGCTAGAATTAACCTTGCACTTGCTTATTTAGAACAGAATGATTTCCCTAAAGCGAAACAGAATATTGATAAAGCTCTTGAACACGATAATCAGGATTATCTACCCTATTCAGTGTTAGCCTATTATTACCAACAAATTGGTGAGAATACTAAGGCTCAAGAAACATTTAAAGCTGCTATTTCATTAAGCGAAAAACTCAGTGAAACGAAACAGCCACGCCCAGATGTATTGAACAATTATGGGGCATTTTTATGTAAACAGAGTGAATTTGACAATGCCTACCAGCAATTTGAGCAGGCTCTGCAAAGTCAAGAACACTATTATAATCAGGCTGATACTCTAGAAAACATTGCGTTATGTGCTCATCAACAACAGAATCAGACTAAGCAGAATGATGCGGTGGTACAATTAGAAAAGTTAGATCCTAAGCGAGCAAATAATTTGAAATCTTTACTTAAATAGCTTGCTGAATAATTGTTTGAATTTGTTGTAGGCCATTTAAACGAGTTTGGGTTAGGTTACGGGTAATTTGTAACCGATCAAAAATCTGTTGAAGATTAAGCTGGATTAGTTCATTAGTTGTTGTATTTTGTAACGCAGCAACCACAATAAAGAGTAAACCCTGCATTAAACGGGCATCGCTATAAGCCTTAATAATACGGGGTTCTGCTTGAAATTCAAACCACAAACGGCTCTCACAGCCGTGTATTTCGGGTATTGATGCGAGTTCTGTTTCGGTTGGTTTAGGAAGTTGTCGGCTGAGTTGAATTAACAAGCGGTATCTTTCTTCCCAAGATTTACAATGTTCAAATTGCGTATAAATTTCATCTAATAACATAAAAGCGGTTGATCAAGAATAAATAGCAAAAGATTGTAACGATCTGACCGCTATTTGTTAATCTCTTTATTTATGCTTTGGGTAAATTTTGTTAGAATTTGCCCATTCAAACTGATTGATAGAAGGAACAAAAAATGGCAGTTATCCCTATGGTTGTTGAGCAAAGCTCAAAAGGTGAACGAGCGTATGATATTTATTCACGCTTGTTAAAAGAGCGTATTATTTTCTTGAGTGGAGAAGTGGAAGATAATATGGCAAATTTAATTGTGGCTCAATTACTTTTCCTTGAATCAGAAGACCCAGAAAAAGATATTCATATCTACATTAACTCACCAGGTGGTTCGGTTACTGCAGGAATGGCAATTTTCGATACGATGAATTTTATTAAACCTGATGTAAGTACCGTATGTATCGGTCAAGCGTGTTCTATGGGGGCATTTTTGCTTTCTGCTGGAGCAAAAGGTAAACGTTTTGCATTACCGCACGCACGCGTAATGATTCACCAGCCGTTAGGCGGATTTCGTGGGCAAGCATCGGATATTCAAATCCACGCTCAAGAAATCTTGAAAATCAAACAAACGCTAAATCAACGTATGGCGGAACATTCAGGTCAGCCATTAGAGAAAGTTGAAAAAGATACCGATCGTGATAATTTTATGTCAGCCGAAGAAGCAAAAGCCTATGGCTTAATTGATGCGGTTGTTAGCCATAGAGAATAAAAGAATGAGTAAATTTGATAAAGAACCACATTGTAGTTTTTGTGGGAAACGTCGTGCTGAAGTTGATGCTTTAATTGAAGGAACAGAAGGGCATATTTGTAATCAATGTATTGAAGAATCTTACGCTTTATTAACAGGTGATGATGAAGCCTTAATTGATGAAGAAAGCAATGCAAATGAGCAACAATTCTTTGAGAAAGTACCTACACCACACGAAATTCACGCCCATTTAGATGATTATGTAATAGGGCAAGATCACGCAAAAAAAGTATTGTCTGTGGCGGTATATAATCACTACAAACGCTTGCGTAATGCTTTATCGGGTAATAAAGAGACTGATGGTGTAGAGCTTGGTAAGAGTAATATTCTGTTGATTGGCCCAACGGGTAGCGGTAAAACTCTACTGGCAGAGAGTCTTGCTCGCCGTTTAAATGTACCTTTTGCGGTGGCTGACGCTACCACATTAACGCAAGCAGGCTATGTCGGCGAAGACGTTGAGAACGTGATCCAGAAATTGTTGATGAAATGTGATTACGATGCAGAACAAGCAGAACGTGGCATTATTTTCATTGATGAAATTGATAAGATTACGCGTAAATCAGAAAATCCGTCTTTAACCCGAGATGTATCGGGCGAAGGTGTGCAACAAGCATTGCTTAAACTGATTGAAGGTACGGTTGCAAATATCAATCCACAAGGCGGACGTAAACACCCGAAACAAGAAACAATCCCTGTTGATACGTCTAAAATTCTCTTTATCTGTGGCGGTGCTTTTGCGGGCTTAGATAAAATTGTAGAAGCAAGAACAAATAAACAAGGTGGAATAGGCTTTGGTGCAGAGCTGAAAAAAGACAAAGATCGTGAAGCCCTAACGGAGCTTTTCAAGCAAGTTGAGCCTGAAGATTTGGTTAAATTCGGGATTATTCCCGAACTAATTGGACGTTTGCCTGTGATTACACCGCTTTCGGAATTAGATGAAGAAGCACTAATCCAAATTCTTACTGAACCGAAAAATGCGATTATCAAACAATACCAAGCATTATTTAAAATGGAAGGTGTTGAGTTGAAATTTACCAAAGATGCTTTGGTAGCGATTGCTCAAAAAGCGATTTCACGCAAGACTGGTGCTCGTGGTTTACGCTCTATCGTTGAAAATTTATTATTAGATACGATGTACGATTTACCTTCTCTTAATGCGAAAAAAGTTACTATTGGCAAAGGCTGTATTGAAAAAGGCGAAAAGCCGAAAGTGGAGTAACCACGACCTATTTTTCGTAGGGGTGGGGTTTATCCCCACCCATTTCTCATTTTAGAATGAAATATTTTCTGGGTGGGGATAAACCCCACCCCTACAGTTTAGTAATTGAATTATCATAATTTACTGATATATTTCCCCCAAATAGCATAATCAGTTTATAGTCTTATAAGCGTAAAGAGATGGTTGTGAAATTAACGCGTAGAAAGAAGAAAAATAACAGAAAATTGAAAGATGTTTCTTTAATAAGTAAAGAAGAAAACGCATCGAACAATACACTCTTTAACATATCTGCTGAAACTTTTGATAAGTTTATTATTCTTATTTACATTATTACATTACTTATTTCTTTTCGCTATATAAGATATAATTACTCGTTCGAAATAGGCTGGTTTTACTTTTTTTGGTTTATATGTATATGGATATTATTTTCAGCTTATTTTTCAGTTTTTAATAAGCCTCCATTTTTTAGTTGGGAAGAAAATATTAAAACCTTATTAGCTATATTGTATGCGACTGTTGGAACAGGATTGTGTTTTTATCAAATAACAGCTATCCAAACAATTTATACTGAATATTTTGGCGAATTTCAACCTGCTTATGATGCCAAAGTAGTTAATAAGTATAAACGTAGATCCAAAAGTGGTGATAAATATTATTTTAAGTTAATATCAGATAGATATTATGTGGAAGAAATCAGAGTAAATGAAGAAAGGTATAATAATTATTATATCAATGACAAAATTACTTTAAAAAGGAAAGTGTCATCTCAGGGGTACTATATTGTGATACCTTCAAAATAATTCAGGTAGATAATTCACTAATATGAAAATTTGGCAAAAGAAATCTATTCTTACTTGGCTCTTATCGCCTCTTTCCTTAATCTTTTGGTTAATCAGTCAAGGGCGGAAATGGCTTTTTAACAAAAAAATCCTGAAATCTTACCGCTCTCCTATTCCTGTATTAGTTGTTGGTAATATTTCCGTTGGTGGTAATGGCAAAACACCAGTGGTTATTTGGCTAGTAGAGCAATTACAGCAACAAGGCATTAAAGTTGGCGTTATTTCTCGTGGTTATGGCGGAAAAAACAAACAATTTCCACAGTTAGTCACTGCTCAAAGCGATCCAGAACAAATGGGTGATGAACCTGTATTGATTGCTCAACGTACTCAAGTGCCCGTTGCGATTTCCCCTAATCGTCAGCAGAGCATCGAATGTTTGCTACAACAGTTTGAATTAGACTTGATAGTAACCGATGATGGTTTGCAACATTATGCTTTAGAGCGTGATATTGAGTGGGTTGTGATTGATGGTGAACGCCGTTTTGGTAATGGATTTGTGCTACCTGCTGGGGGGCTGCGTGAGTTACCAAGTCGTTTAGAAAGGGTGCAAGCGGTCATTTGTAATGGCGGAATTGCAAATCAAGGGGAATGTTTAATGACGCTTGAGCCAGAATTTGCAGTAAACCTAAAAACGAATGAGCGTAAACCATTAAGCGATTTTGCTCAAGAAGATGCGATTGCTTTAGCGGGTATTGGCTATCCACCACGTTTTTTCAAAATGCTACAAGGCTACAATATTCAACTTGTTGCGAGCCATAGCTTTGCTGATCATCAACCTTATTCATTAGCGATAATTCAGCCGTTAGCCCAAGATAATCTTCCCTTATTGATGACTGAAAAAGATGCGGTAAAGTGCTATTCGTTTGCTCAAGAAAATTGGTGGTATATTCCCGTTTCTGCAAAATTTTCTGAAAAAGATACCGCTTATTTGTTAAATCCTATATTGACCTTATTAGGTTTGGAGAGAAAAGAAAATGAATGAAAAATTACTTAACACTATCGCTTGTCCACTTACTCATCAGAAATTAGAGTGGGATAAAGAAAATAATCGCTTAATCAATCGAGACGCTAAATTAGCTTATCCCATAGAGAATGGTATTCCAGTATTATTACCAGAAAAAGCCGAGCAAGTATCGCTATAAATAGAAATGCAAAAAGGAAGCTCTTGGCTTCCTTTTTTGACATCAGTCAGATTATCTTGCACGGAAGATAATGCGTGCTTTACTTAGATCGTAAGGTGTCATTTCAACGGTTACTTTATCACCTGTTAAAATACGAATATAGTTTTTACGCATTTTTCCTGAAATATGAGCGGTAACAACGTGTCCATTTTCGAGTTCTACTCGGAACATTGTATTTGGTAAGGTTTCTAAAATTGTACCTTGCATTTCAATGCAATCTTCTTTAGCCATTTATTCCTCTTTGATTGATTACTTTTAAAAATTACTTAGTGCCACTCGGCAAAACTCGGCTATTATACTCTCACTCGTCTGAATTACAATCACTTACGCTTAAAAGCACGACGGCGAGAGTGAAATCGTTGGCTCTGTTTGGGTGTTTCTATTTTATTTAGGCGGTTAGGGACGCTGATAATTTGTACTTTTTTCCGAATGAAGTAGAAAAAGCAGCTAATAAATAAACCACCTGCGAGAAATAAAATTACTAATTCTCCATATAATAAGTGGAAAAGCTCATTTACTTTACTTTGTGTCGTTTGTCCATATTGAGAATCAAAGGTTACACGTAAAAAGCCGACTAAATCTTGTTGGGCAAAAATAGGCTCTACAATTTGTTGTGTAGCTTGTTTTTCTTGGCTTTTATTGTGAAGTATAGGCTCAAATTTGAGAGCGTTATGGCTTTGAGCAATAAGAGTACCTGTTGTAGAGTACAAATTGGCATCAATAACAAATTCTTCTTTTGCAAAAGCATCTAATGCTTCAACAAGTTCATCATTTTTGACGTTTTTTACTAACATCAATGAAAAAAGCTTTGCTTGTTGGCGAACCAGTAAATGCGATAAATTAGATACTTGGTTGATACTGGCTAATTGTGAGCCTACTTTAAAGTGGTTTATTCCCGTTAAGATAACGGCAACAATAGCTAGGCAAAGCACCATTACAAATAAAATAGCACTTGTTTTAACGATTTTTCCGCTTGAAATTCGCATCTTCTTTCCTCAATGACTAACGCAGTGATTTTAGCCTGTAAATTGATAATGAACAATCTAAACTAGAAATAGACAGCTTGCGATTATTTTCTTATTATTTGTGTAGATGATTTCTCACAGTGATTATTAAAGCAAATGACACAAACATTTTTTATTTATTCGCAAACACTTTCAAATCAACAAATGGAGCGGTTTCACCTTGAAAATCAGCTGACTTTTTTAGGTTCAACCCGCTATCTTGGCTATCAAATTGCATTTTTTGAAGGTGATCTTACCGCTTGTTTATGTGAAAAAGCACAGCAAATCAATGCAGACATTAGCTCGTTGGATATTCAAGCAGATTTATCCCAAAAAGGTTTGTTGGTTATGGATATGGATTCCACCGCCATTAAAATTGAGTGTATTGATGAGATTGCAAAATTGGCTGGCACAGGCGAAATTGTATCGGCAATTACTGCAAGTGCAATGCGTGGCGAGCTAGATTTTGAGCAGAGTTTGCGTAAACGTGTTGCGACATTAGCGAATGCTCCCGAAACGATTTTACAAAATGTGCGTGAAAACTTACCGCTTATGGAGGGGTTTGAGCAAATGGTTTCAATTTTACAGCAATACGGTTGGCATATAGCGATTGCCTCAGGCGGATTTGATTATTTTGCTGATTATTTGAAAAATAAGTATCAATTAGATGATGCGTTCTCAAATCAACTTGAAATTATTGACGGCAAACTAACAGGGAATGTACTCGGAAAAGTCGTTGATGCACAGTATAAAGCTGAAATTTTACAAACATTGGCAGAGCGTTTTAACATTCCGCAAGCACAATGGGTTGCTGTTGGAGATGGTGCGAATGATCTGCCGATGTTAAAAACAGCCAGTTTAGGGGTAGCACTTCACGCCAAACCGAAAGTGCAAGAGCAAGCTAAAACTGTGGTAAACTTTGGCGATTTAAGTGCATTAGTCTTATTACTTAATGCAAAACATTTATTTAAAGAATTAAAAGGAGAATAAAATGCCCTCTTTCGATATTGTATCTGAAATTACCTTACACGAAGTGCGTAATGCGGTAGAAAATGCTAATCGAGTATTAAGTACTCGTTATGACTTTCGTGGCGTAGAAGCGGTTATTGAGTTAAATGAAAAAAATGAAACTATTAAATTAACTACGGAGTCCGATTTCCAACTAGAGCAACTCATTGAAATTTTAATTGGTGCTTGTATTAAACGTGGGATTGAACATAATTCATTAGATATCCCAAGTGAAAGTGAACATCACGGTAAGCTATACAGTAAAGAAATTAAGCTGAAACAAGGTATTGAAACTGAGATGGCGAAGAAGATTACTAAACTGATCAAAGATTCGAAAATTAAGGTGCAAACCCAAATTCAAGGTGAGCAGGTTAGAGTAACAGGGAAATCTCGAGATGATTTACAGGCGACCATTCAACTTGTAAAAGGTGCTGAATTAGGACAACCTTTCCAATTTAACAATTTCCGTGATTAGTCTAACTTAATGAATTTGTGGCGATTTTGTTCATAAAGCATTAAAAATCGCCATATTGACTAGTTAGTCGCCAAGTGTTTGATTTTTTCAAAAAAGCGTTTGACATATTTTTATAAACTAGTAATATGCACGCCCACAGACACAGTGAGTGGTGAGATGGCCGAGCAGGCTGAAGGCGCTCCCCTGCTAAGGGAGTATGGGGTCAAAAACTCCATCGAGGGTTCGAATCCCTCTCTCACCGCCATTTACTTTATCGGGCACCCGTAGCTCAGCTGGATAGAGTACTCGGCTACGAACCGAGCGGTCAGAGGTTCGAATCCTCTCGGGTGCGCCATTTTAATATTTCTATCATATTAAAATGGTCATTAACCTTTATAAATAAGGTTAGAAATAAAGTAAATCATCGTTATAATTCAAATACGCACCCGTAGCTCAGCTGGATAGAGTACTCGGCTACGAACCGAGCGGTCAGAGGTTCGAATCCTCTCGGGTGCGCCATTTCAATCATCTTAAATAGTTCAAATTAGATAATTCCTCATTTTATGCTGACTTTTGCTCACCAAGAACATATTCGAACTTATTATTCCGATACTCGTAACATTTACCTACAACAACCTAAATTAGCTCAAAACATTTCTGCAGATGTTTGTATTATTGGTGCTGGCTTTTTAGGACTTTCCACTGCAATTGAGTTAGCAGAAAAAGGTAAAAAAGTCGTTATTCTTGAAGGTGCAAGAGTTGGTTTTGGTGCTTCAGGGCGGAATGGTGGGCAAGCTATCAATGGCTTTGAAGAAGGCATTGATGAATATATTGAACAAGTTGGTTTTGAGCAAGCAAAACAACTCTGGGATATGTCCGTAGAAGCCATTAACATTATTGATGAGCGTGTAAAAAAATATCATATTCAGTGTGATTGGCGTAAAGGATATGCAACATTAGCCTTGAACCAGCGCCGTTTAGCCGATCTTATCGCTATTGAAAATGCAAGTCGCCAACATTTTGGTTATAGCCAAATGGAATTATGGGATAAAGCGAAACTAAAACAACATTTGGGGAGTGATATTTATTGTGGGGCTTTGTATGATGCACAGTCAGGCCATTTACATCCTCTGAATTACTGTTTAGGTTTAGCCCAAGTGGCATTAAATTTGGGTGTAGAAATTTATGAACACTCACCTGCATTAGATATTAAATCAACTAGCTCAACGGTAAAAGTTGAAACACCGCAAGGCTCTGTTATTGCTAACAATGTCGTTTTAGCAACGAATGCTTATATTGATGAAAACACGAATAAAAAGTTTGGGCGTAAGCTGGCTCGTAAAATTTTACCCGTAGAGAGTTTTATTATTGCCACAGAGCCTCTTGAACAATCGCTTGCAGATAGTTTAATCAATAATGGAATGTCTGTTTGTGATAATAATATTCTCTTAGATTATTACCGCTTAAGCGCAGATAATCGTTTATTATTTGGTAGCGATTCAAGTAATAATATCGATATGGTTCAAAAAATGCGAAAAAATATGTTGAACGTCTTTCCACAATTAGAAAATGTAAAAATTGACTATGGTTGGGGTGGGCCTATTGATATGACACTAAATGCCTCTCCACATTTTGGACGAATTCAACCTAATATCTATTTTGCTCAAGGTTTTTCAGGACATGGTGTTGCACTGACTGGATTAGCAGGACGTATTATTGCAGAAGCGATTGAAGGTAATGATCAACGTTTATGTGTATTTGAGCAATTAAAAGTCCCTACGATTTTTGGTGGAAAATGGGTAAAACAAATGGCACTTAAAATTGGCATACCATATTACCGTTTTTTAGATAAATATCGGTAGTATCCATTTATAGCAAATCAATGTATTCACAAAACTTTTCACTTACTTAAGATTTCATTAAGAAATACCCTTTAAAATAATAGGTAAATTTCATTCTATTAGGAAATCAAAATGAAAAAATTCATTTTAGGTTTAGCTGTGCTACTTCTTTTGGGTAGTACAGGATATTTTTACTTTGTTCAGCCGAATCATTCACAAACTATTTATCTGACGGAAACAGCACAATATACAGATTTAAAAAAATCTGTGATTGCCACTGGTACAGTCAGAGCTTATCAGCGTGTCGAAGTGGGGGCACAAGTATCAGGTAAAATTGAAAAAATTTACGTTGCATTAGGGCAATATGTAAAAGCTGGTGATGTAATTGCGGAAATTGACTCCAAAAATCAGTTGAATAACTTGAATACTGCACAAGCAGAATTAAGCTCTTATCAGGCACAGCTCAAGGCAAAAAAAGTAGCCTATGATGTCGCACATTCTGCTTATCAACGTTTAGCATCACTATATGATAAGAAATCAACTTCACTCGATGAATTGAATACTCGCAAAAATACCTTAGCTTTAGCAGAAGCTGAAATTGAGCAGATTAAAGCAGCCATTAAGCAAGCCGAAATCAATGTTGATAATGCGAAAACCAATGTGGCTTACACTAAAATTATTGCACCTATTAACGGCACGATTATTTCAATTCCCGTCTCTGAAGGGCAAACAGTAAATGCCAACCAAACAACACCGACTATCGTCCAAATTGCTGATTTAAGTAAAGTATTAGTAAAACCTGAGATTTCTGAAGGCGATATTACAAAAGTTAAAGCGGGAATGGCAGTTGAATTTAGTACGCTTTCTGATCCTGACACAAAATATCAAGGTGTTATCAATTCTGTTGATCCTGCAATGACGACCTTAACCGATAACCAATATGCAGAAAATGTATCAGATACACAAGCGGTCTATTACTATGCCAATATTGTAATGGATAACACCGACAATAAATTACGCATTGGAATGACAACGCAAAATACGATTACGATTGAATCCCTTAAAAATGTATTAGTTGTGCCAACAATGACCCTAAAAAAACAGCAAAATAAAGTCTTTGTGAAGGTTTTAACCGCAAATAATCAAACGGATCAACGTGAAGTTACTATCGGGCTAAATGATGATGTGAATACACAAATTCTTTCGGGGCTAAGTGCTGGGGAAAAAGTGATTTCTTCAGAATTACAAAATAATGAAAAAGTGGGTAATGCCGTTCGTACCCCAAGAATGTTTTAGTAGGTTAGCCAAATGAACATTATTGAAATCAAGCAGTTAAATAAATACTTTGGCGAAGGGGATAATCGTACCCATATTTTAAAAGAGATTAACCTTGAAATTAAAAAAGGGGATTTTATTGCGATTATTGGGCAATCTGGTTCAGGTAAATCCACCTTGATGAACATTATTGGCTGTTTAGATAGCCCAAGCTCAGGTTCATATCAAATTTCCAATACTGAAGTGAGTCAATTAAACAGCGACCAGCTCTCTGAACTACGCCAACGTAAATTCGGCTTTATTTTCCAACGTTATAATTTATTATCCGCTCTTTCTGCATTAGAAAATGTTGCTCTCCCTGCCATTTATGCAGGGGTTGATCAACAATCTCGCCTACAACGAGCCACACAGTTATTAGAAAAGCTAGGTTTAAAAGATAAATTACAACATAAGCCTAATCAGCTATCGGGTGGTCAGCAACAACGAGTTAGTATTGCTCGTGCTCTAATGAATGGCGGTGAAATTATCTTAGCCGATGAACCAACAGGGGCATTAGACAGTAAAAGCGGTGAAACCGTAATGGAGATTTTGCAACAACTGCACGCAGAAGGGCATACCATCATTCTCGTTACCCACGATAAAAAAATTGCTGATTTTGCTAATCGAGTGATTGAGATTAAAGATGGTCAGATTATTCAAGATCAGCATAAATCAGAGCATATCACAACTAAATCAGAAACTATTCAACCGAAAAAAAACCGTTTACGCTTTTATAAAGATCAATTTATTGAATCATTTAAAATGTCAGTGAATGCGATTATTGCACATAAATTACGCTCATTGCTCACGATGCTTGGTATTATTATCGGCATTACATCAGTGGTTAGTGTGGTTGCATTGGGTAATGGCTCACAACAAAAAATCTTAGAAAATATCAATTCAATGGGTACAAACACGATGGATATTTTTAATGGGACAGGATTTGGCGACAGACGAGCCGAGCGAATGCAAAATCTGACTGTTGCAGATTCGGAAATTCTTGCCAAACAGAGTTATATTGAAAGTGCCACGCCCAATAGCTCAGTGAGCGGTAACTTAACCTATCGTAATCAAAGTTTTTCCGCACAAGTGCGAGGTGTTGGAGAGCAATATTTTGATGTGAAAGGAATGAAACTAAAGCAAGGTCGCCTTTTTTCACCAGATGAAGTTAAGCAGAATGCTCAGGTTGCAGTAATTGATGAAAACAGTGTAAAGCAGGTATTTAATCAACAAAACCCTGTGGGTGAAATTATTATGATTAACAAAAAACCATTAAAAGTGATTGGTGTTGCGGTAATGAACAGTATGGGGCCGACTACGTCTAGTTTATCCATCTATACACCTTATACCACCGCAATGAATAAAATCTCAGGTAATCAGAAAATTGATTCCATTACAGTAAAAGTAAACGATGAAGTCAATTCAAGTGTTGCTGAAAAAGATCTCACTCAATTACTTGAAATACGACACGGTAAAAAAGATTTTTTTGTAATGAATACCAATACAATTAAACAAACTATTGAAAGTACAACCGATACAATGAAATTGCTCATTTCATCTATTGCACTGATCTCATTAGTTGTGGGTGGCATTGGCGTAATGAATATTATGTTAGTTTCTGTAACGGAACGCACTAAAGAGATTGGTGTGAGAATGGCAATTGGTGCAAAACAGTCGAATATTCTACAACAGTTTTTAATTGAAGCTGTGCTGATCTGCTTACTTGGCGGTATTACAGGGATTCTACTTTCGATGTTGCTTGGAGAAATCTTTAATCTTGTTACCACAAATTTCACAATGGTATTTTCTACCACCTCTGTTTTAGCTGCCGTATTTTGTTCCACCATTATTGGTGTTGTATTTGGCTATATGCCAGCTAAAAATGCAGCAGGGCTAAATCCGATCAATGCGTTAAGCCGAGAGTAAGTAGAACAAGCGGTGTCTTTTCCTATTTTATTTGCAAAAAATTCGTCTTATCACACCGCTTGTTATCCTTTCCCTACACAATTAAAGCCTTTTCCGTTACAATTCAAGTATTTTTTGCTATATGTTAGAGAGATTATCAATGTCAAATCCACAAAGAAAGATTTTAGTTACTTGTGCCTTACCTTATGCGAATGGAGCAATTCATTTAGGACATATGCTTGAACATATTCAAGCAGATATTTGGGTACGTTTCCAACGTATGCGTGGGCATAAAATTCATTTTGTCTGTGCAGATGATGCTCACGGTACACCAATTATGCTTAATGCAGATAAACTAGGCATTACACCAGAAGAGCTTATCGAAAAAGCGAAAGCAGATCATATCGCAGACTTTTCTGGATTTAATATCAGCTTTGATAACTATCACTCTACGCATAGCGAAGAAAACAAAGAGCTGACTTCGGCAATCTATAAAAAATTAAAAGCAAATGGTTTTATTAAAAGTAAGGTAATTTCACAATTATTCGATCCTGAAAAGAATATGTTCTTGCCTGATCGTTTTGTTAAAGGTACTTGCCCGAAATGTAAAGCAGAAGATCAATATGGCGATAACTGTGAAGTTTGTGCCTCAACTTATAGCCCAATGGATTTAATTAACCCACGTTCTGCGGTCTCGGGGGCAACGCCTGTGGTTAAAGAATCGGAACATTTCTTCTTTGATTTACCAAGTTTTGAAGGAATGTTAAAAGAATGGACTCGCTCAGGCTCACTTCAACCTGAAATTGCCAATAAAATGCAAGAGTGGTTTGAAAGCGGTTTACAGCAGTGGGATATTAGCCGAGATGCCCCTTATTTTGGCTTCCAAATTCCTGATACAGAAAATAAATTCTTCTATGTATGGCTAGATGCACCTATTGGTTATATGGCTTCATTTAAGAATTTATGTGATCGTACAGACATCAACTATGATGATTTCTGGAAAAAAGACTCCGATGCAGAACTCTATCACTTTATTGGTAAAGATATTGTTTATTTCCATAGTTTATTCTGGCCAGCTATGTTAGAAGGTAGCGATCACCGTAAGCCAACCAATGTATTTGCTCACGGTTATGTAACAGTAGATGGTCAAAAAATGTCTAAATCTCGCGGTACTTTCATTCAAGCAAGCACCTATTTAAAACATATCGATCCAGAATGTTTACGCTATTACTATGCTGCAAAATTAAATGATCGTATTGAAGATTTAGATTTTAATCTTGATGACTTCGTACAACGTGTAAATAGCGATATTGTCAATAAATTAGTGAATTTGGCTTCTCGTAATGCAGGTTTTATCACAAAACGTTTTGATGGAAGACTTGCTGGCGAACTCCAAGATCCTGCTCTTTTTGCTGAATTTATTGCACAATCAGAACAAATTGCTGCATATTACGAGAGTAGAGAATTTAATAAAGCGATTCGTGAAATTATGGCATTAACCGATAAAGCGAATAAATATATTGATGAAAAAGCCCCTTGGGTTATTGCTAAGGAAGAAGGCAAAGAGGCTGAATTACAAGCAGTTTGCTCAATGGGGTTAGAATTATTCAGAGTATTGATGAGCTACTTAAAACCTGTGTTACCGCAATTAGCAGAGCGTGCTGAAGGGTTCTTACAAACTCAGTTACGTTGGGATAACATTGATACGCCATTATTCAACCACACTATTGCTCCGTTTAAATCATTATTCTCTCGTTTAGAGAAAAAACAGATTGATGCGGTAATTGAAGAAACAAAACAACTCTTTGCTCAAACTACTCAGCAAGATGCAAAAAAAGGAAAAGAAATGACCGCTTGTGAAACCAAAGTTGAACCTATTGCCCCTGAAATTACTATTGATGATTTTGCAAAACTAGATTTACGAGTGGCTAAAGTGCTGAAATGTGAAGCTGTTCCAAAATCGGATAAGTTATTACGTTTTGAATTAGATCTTGGGGATCATACTCGCCAAGTATTCTCGGGTATTAAAGCAGCTTATAACAAGCCTGAAGAGCTAGAGGGTCGATTTGTGATTATGATTGCTAACCTTGCTCCACGCAAAATGTCTTTTGGTATGTCTGAAGGAATGATTTTATCAGCAGGGACGGGTGGTTCAAATCTCTTCTTACTTTCAGCTGACAGTGGCGTAACGGCTGGAATGCAAGTGAAGTAACTGTACAATAATGTATTACTTCAAATAGTTAGACAGAGAATAAGGAATACTATGATTCAACAAACGCTTTCAATCATTAAGCCTGATGCAACTAAACGAAACATAATAGGCGAAATTCTTGCACAGATTGAAAAAAGTGGCTTATCAGTTAAAGCCTTAAAAATGTTACATTTAACTCAAGAGCAAGCAGAAGGATTTTATGCGGAACATCAAGGCAAAGATTTCTTTGCACCACTGATCGCTTTTATGACTTCTGCTCCGATTGTTGTCGCTGTCTTAGAAGGGGAAAATGCGATTGCTCACTACCGCACATTGATGGGAGCAACAGATCCAGAGAAACGCGAAAAAGGCACAATTCGAGATCGTTTTGCACTAAGCTATCGAGAAAATTCAGTTCACGGCTCAGACTCAGAAAACTCCGCAAAACGTGAAATCGCCTACTTTTTTACGCCAAATGAGATTGTAAAGTAAAGTTATATTAAATTACCATAAAATTAAAATGGCATTATCAATAGTCTGAATGGTTTACAGAGTAACATCATCTAGTCTATTGACATATTATTTAACTTGAAGGGATTTGTATATAAATGTAAACTGTTCTCATCTAGATTAATTGGCTATCGGGAGATAGCCATTCTTTTTAATGGAAAAAATATGTCGAATAAGCTCATTATTTCTACTCTGACTCTTGCCCTTTCTGTTTCTTTATTTGCGAATCAAGAACAGCAAAAAATTTCAGATCGTTTAAACGATCAACGTATTCAAACAGAAACTACTGCTGTTGCTCCAGAAACTAAACCTGTTATAAAGCCACAGGTAGAAGGGCATAAGCAAGGTAATTCTATTTCTATTACCAAAGAAGAATTAGCTAATCACCCTGATTTAGTTGTAAGAGCATTACTACCTGCCGTAATGCAAGGAAATATGGATAATGTAGAATTACTTTTTCCGATTTATCAACAAATTCCTGCGGAATTCAAAGATGATATTCTGACACAATGGGCAGAAGCTATTTTGGCTAAGAAAAAACAAAAATACTCGGATTCAATTCGTCTATATCGTCAAGTATTAGCAGCACAATCAGATATTCTTCCTGCTCGCTTACAACTTGCAGCTACCTTATTTGAAAATAGCGAATTAGAAGCAGCGGAAGATCAATTCCAAAAACTTCGTTCAGAACCACTTCCAGATGAAATTCAAGCCATTATTAGCCAATATTTAAATGCAATTAACCAACGAGATCGCTGGACTTTTAGTGGCGGTTTAACCTATTTGAACGATCCTAATATCAATAACGCACCAAAAGCAGGTACAACCTACGGTAATTGGTCTGCACCAAAAGCTGAATCGGCACAGGGAGTTGGTTTTAATTTTGAGATTGGTAAAAAATGGTCGTGGGGAAATGGCTTTTTTAATCAGCTTGGTTTGAACACCAATGGCAAGTACTACTGGAATAATAAAAAATATAATGAAATTAGCTTTCGTGGCGATTTCGGTATAGGCTATCAAAATGCGAAAGCAACCCTTTCTCTTTCGCCTTTTATTGAGCAAGCACTTTATGCGGGTGGTTCTGAGAAAAGCGATACTTTAAAACGCTTTTCTAAATCATCGGGTGGAGCATTACAGTTTAGCTATTGGCTCTCACCAAAATGGCAATGGAATAATAATTATGAATATGGTGAGCAACGCTATGTTTCTCGCAAACATTTGAATGGAAACTATCATTTTGTTTCAACAGGATTAGTTTATCTTGCTAATGCTAAACAGTATTGGACGCTCAACTTAAACTATAACCGAACATCAACGCGTGATCGTGATGATAGTTTCTTACGCCGAGGAGTAAGTTTAGGCTGGGGACAAGAATGGGGACAAGGGCTTTCAACTCGCTTATCTGTAAGTTTTGCACAAAAACATTACAAAGGCCCAATGCCAATTTTCAACATTACGCAGCGAAATAAAGAATATGGCGTACAAGCATCTATTTGGCATCGTGCAGTGCATTATTGGGGAGTAACGCCACGCTTAACTTATAGCTTCACTAAAACAAGAAGTAATCACCCATTCTATGCTTACGATAAACATCGTGTATTTGTTGATTTCAGCAAACAATTCTAATCAACAAGCGGTAAGATCAGTGTTTCGGATGAATAAATTGAGAAGACTCCAGTCTGAACTTCGCCATTTTTTGCAAAAAATTCACAAAATCTTACCGCTTACTTGCACCAAAAGCCTTGCTTCAGTAGAATGCAAGGTGTTTTTTATTTGATTTAATGAGGTTTAAAATGTTCGGAAAAGGTGGCTTAGGCGGCTTAATGAAACAAGCTCAGCAAATGCAAGAGCGTATGCAAAAAATGCAAGAAGAGATCGCACAACTAGAAGTAACGGGGGAGTCTGGTGCAGGGTTAGTTAAAATTACAATTAACGGTGCACACAACTGTCGCCGCATTGAAATCGATCCTTCATTAATGGAAGATGATAAAGAGATGTTAGAAGATCTTATTGCCGCTGCGTTTAATGATGCTGTACGCCGTGCAGAAGAGATGCAAAAAGAGAAAATGGCAAGTGTTACTGCGGGTATTCAACTACCGCCTGGAATGAAAATGCCATTTTGATAGAATGCACCTACCACCCTACAACTAAAGTACCTAAGATGATTTTGCCTTTGTGATTGTTTAAAAATTCAAGCGTAGTGTTACTTCCTTTTGTTGGGTTTATTAAATATATTTTTTATAGTCTTCTTTTTCTCTTTACATGGTGTAATGGACAAAAATGTAGGATTTTTTTCCGTCCATTACACCCTTTACATTGGTTTATAACCAATATATTATACATACCGTAGAAGGTTTTCTTCTACTTTTTGGTTCTCATCTAACCTCCAAGTCTGAGGTTTAACACACGGTATAGATATTGCGCGGTATCTATACCACCTTAAAGAGCAAATTAAATTACTTAATCTACTCCTTTACTTTCTAGTCATACATTA
>NZ_JBSIUP010000034.1:0-19133 GCF_053654055.1 Ursidibacter sp. B-7004-1
TTATTCGATACCCCGACACAGATGTGCCATTTTCATCTCGTTGCAATGGTGATGAGAAAGCTCAGAAAAAAGCATAAATCAGTGGCAGGAAAAGCACTCAAAATACTTGTTAAAACCCTCAAAGAAAGCACAAAAAAATAAATTTTATCGCCATTTACACCTATGGTATTTAACTCACCAAGACTATTTAAATGAACGGTCAGATAAATGCAATGAGAAAGGTTATTTTCCTTATAAGCATAAAGGATTAAGAAGTGCTTTATCTAGCCTGAAATATTATGAAAAATATTTATTTACCTTCGAAAAGTACCCTGAGTTAAATATAGAAAAAACGACAAATAGGTTAGAAGGATTATTCAGTGAACTAAAACGAAAATTAAATAATCACAACGGATTAAGCAAAGATCGTAAGATTATGTTTATAAAGGATTTTTTAAATAAAAAGAGTTGCTAACAACATAAGAAAAATATTATTAGCAACCACTTTGTCCACTTGAACGTGTAATGGGTAAATCAGCAACCATTTTGTCCATTACACCGAAAATAGGAGTATTAGTAATAACGCCCGACAAATCGGGCGTTATTCATAGGTGAACACTAAATCAAATTAGAAAGTGTAATTAACACCAACACGGTATTCACGTCCTCGACCTGGAAATGCACCGCGTTGAGAATGAGCTTTATACAGCTTATTCGCGACGTTATCAATTGCAAAGTTTACATTCATACTGTCGTTGTTGAATGGTTTCCAGTTAAGTGTGATATCGGTTACGTTATAACCGTCTTTACCAGTAGTACCACCAGTTTGTAATGTACCGCCAGTAATGAAGTAGTTATCAGCTGCTTTGACTTTTTCGACAATACGGTGATGTACGCCCACTTCCACATTTGGTTGTGCAAAACGGTAGCTTAAAGAGGCCGTCCAAGTACGACCAATAGCTGATGCGTACTCTGGATTGTTGCTTAACAAGGCTTTTTCTACAGTACGTGCTGGTTGAGTAGGGGTTGCAGGTGTCGTATCCCATCTAGTTTGAGAATAGAAACGGGGTTTACTATGTGCAACACCAATACGAGCAGTAAATCCGTTATTATGGTAGCCAGCATTTAACTCATAGCCACGATTTTTGATTTTACCTGCATTTACAATCGCTTGTGCAGCATTACCATGGTTATCACGACCATTCGTTGAACCTAAAGCATCTTTGATATCTTGCCAGAAGTAGCTACCATCAAAGCTGAATGTGCCATCATTATAGTTGAAACCAACTTCGGTATTGCGTGCCTGCTCTGCTTTAGTGTTATCACCAATTGTGACTACACCACGATTACCATGAGACATAATCGCATCGTGCATACGTGGGCTACGAGTTGCGTAGTTATGGCTTGCACTGAGGCTTAAAAATTGAATTGGTTCATAAATAATGCCCGCACTCGGGTTAAATGCACCGTCACTACGTTTTTTACCGTCCATTGCTTTAAAGTTGAAGTGGTCATAACGGACACCTGCCGTGAAAGTGATTTTCTCAAATGGTGCTGTTACAGCTTCTACATATAAACCAGTATCTTTCTTTTCCTGATTAACTAAATTATTACGGAATTTAGCGTGTGGTTTAACTTCTTGATGACGATAATTCACACCATATTTTAATAACACTTTGTCGTGAACAGCTGAATCAAAGTTAATATTACCACCCGTTGTTACTACTCTATTTTTGGTTGCACCTGGGTTTCTGTTTCCACCTGCATAGCCATTACCTTTATCACTCTCAGACCAGCGACTATGAACCAACTGATATACGTTAGCTGTTACTTCTTGAGCAAAGCCTAAGTTTTTACCCGTCCATTCTAAATTAGTGTTGGTTACTTGCATCTTACGATCTGCTGGAGCTTGACGATCAAGTGTTAATCGGCTACCAACTGTACCATTCGGTGCTGCATCAAATTCTTCACGAACTAAACGTTCACCTTCGTGCTGTTCATTCATATGGCTTAACACAAAGCGGTGATCACCAACGGTAGCACCTAATTTAGCTAAATAGCTCACTTTATCTAGACCGCTAAATGGAACACGTTTGCTATTAAAATGACTTAAATAACCTTTACCACCTTCGTAGTTACTCTCTTTAACAAGATTGCCTGACACTAAAACATCAAAAATCTCGCCTTTGCCGAATAGTGTTGCATTAAAGTTATGTGCGTGGTTAGTGCTGTATCCTGCACCTAATTTAGCACCGACATTTTTGTCGCTATTTTTTAATAAATCTAACGCATCTAAGGTTTTAGCAACAACAGCACCATTCGTTTGACCAATACCAGCTGAAGCACTACCAGCCCCTTTTTGTACAGAAACAATTTTCACTAATGCAGGATCTAACATATGACGACCTTGGTGATAGTGAATTTGGCTATCGGAATAAGCATTATCTACTTTAACATCAATAGAATTTTGCCCCATACCACGAATATACAAGTATTGCGAAGTACCGTTACCACCACCAATCGCGATCGCAGGCTCATTTCTGAGTAGTCCACGTAAATCAGTTTGAACGCTTTCATCTTTTTTCTGCGTAGTTACTACGTTGGTTTGTACTTTCAAACCTTGATTATCAGTAACATTGATAGTATCAAGGGCTGCAATATCTTTATTTTCTGCGAAAGCAGAACCTACAGATAATGCACTTAACACCACTGCAGATACGGGGAGTAATTTGAATTTTTTCATATGTTTTCCTTAAGGTAATGACTTTTACATCTTGCTTATTATTGAAAACAATTCTCAATAATAAAACTTTGCGGATTTTTTCATACCTAAAACGAATTGTCAATTATTCTACTTTGAGTATTTACTTGTAAAATCTTACCGCTTATCATCACTCCAATTTGATTTACATCAACCAATAAGCGAGTTATTAGGCAACAGCTAAATAATTTTTGTAGAATATCATCGCTTTGATAATTAATTCACAAGCAAAAATAAACTATTTTTTATTCGGAGAGCAACATATGAGCTTATTTCAACAAACAAATCCAGCACGTCGCCGTTATGGTTTAGCGGTGTTCATTGGTATTATCGCAGGGATTATTTCTGCATTTGTAAAATGGGGAGCTGAGCACCCATTTCCACCACGTAGCCCGTTAGATCTTTTTACTGCAGCTTGTCAAGATCCATCACAAGCTCTTGAGGTCTGCTCTCGTGCATTCCTAAATCCACCGCACGTTTTCTTACGTGATTATATTGGTATTGATCCAACTGAAGCAGCATTTATGTTTGCCGATCACGCATTTAACTGGATTGGTGTAACCCATATGATTTTCTCGCTAGTTTTTGCTATCGGTTACTGTGTTGTAGCGGAAATTTTCCCTAAAATTAAATTCTGGCAAGGTATTGGAGCGGGTATTATTGCGAATATCTGTGTTCACTATATTACTTTCCCTGCACTAGGTTTAACACCACCTGTTGCAGAATGGCCACTTTATGAACATATTTCTGAATTAGTTGGTCATATTTTCTGGTTCTGGACGATTGAGGTTATCCGTCGTGATTTACGCAATCGTATTACGAAACAACCTGATCCTGAAGTGCCTTTAGATCAACCATTCCGTTAATCACTCCATTTATAAAAACAAACCGTAATATTCAATATTACGGTCAGACCGCTGACAAACCTCTAGACATCTCTCTGGAGGTTTGATCTAATAGGCATACCCAAAAAAGGAAATGCCTATGCTTAAAAATACTACTTCTCCTCAATATGAACTCGAGATGATAAGCCTTGAACAACTCGTTCCCCAAGACCACCTTGTTCGCAAGGTCGCCAAAGCCATTGATTTTGAGTTTATCCGTGATGAAGTCGCCCATCTTTATTGTCAAGATAATGGTCGTCCTGCCGTTGACCCCGTTCGTTTATTTAAGATTATGCTGTTGGGCTATCTTTTCGGCATTAAAAGCGAACGCCAATTGGTGAAAGAGATTGAAGTCAATGTGGCTTACCGTTGGTTTTTGGGAATGAACCTGACGGAAAAAGTCATTGATGCCAGCACGTTAAGCCAAAATCGTATTCGTCGTTTTAATGGCACGGATGTGTTTGAGCGTATTTTTACTTGTATCGTGTGGCAAGCGATGGAAAAAGGCTTGGTCGGCGGTAAGTATCTTTTTACCGACAGCACCCATTTAAAAGCCAGTGCCAACAAGAACAAAAAGCATAATGAGAAGTGTGAAGTGCGTGTGAGTCAATACATTGATATGCTCAACCAAGATGTGGCAAAAGTGCGGGAAGAAAAAGGAAAAAAGCCGTTAAAGGCGAGTGAGAAAATGGCAGAAGTCAAAGATACTAAGGTCAGCAATACCGACCCTGAAAGTGGTTATATGCACCGAGATAACAAACCGAAAGGGTTCTTCTATCTTGACCACCGCACAGTCGATGGTAAGTGCGGGATTATTTTAGATACCTTTGCCACGGCAGGGAATGTCAATGACAGCCAACCTTATATCGTTCGCCTAGATGCCACCACAGAACGCTTCCGATTCAAACCTAAAGCCGTCGGGCTTGATGCGGGCTATTTTACTGCCCCAGTCGCCGAAAGCCTTGCCCGCCGAGAGATTATTGGTGTGTTTGGTTATCGCCGTCCGACCAAAGGGAAAAACAGTCTGAGAAAGCGAGATTTTAAATACGATGCGAACAAGGACTGTTACACCTGCCCGATGGGACAACCACTCATTTACAGTACCACCACAAGAGAAGGCTATCATACCTATAAATCCAACCCTGCTTATTGTCGGACTTGCCCCCTTCGTACACAGTGTACCCAAAATCAAAAAGCCGAAAGGTTGATTACCCGACACATCTATCAAGCCGCAATGGACAACGCCAATGCAGTTAGGCTATCGGAGCAAGGGAAGAAACTCTACAAACGCCGAGCTGAAACCGTAGAGCGTAGCTTTGCGGATGCGAAACAGCATCACGGACACCGCTATGCTCGTTACAGAGGGTTGTCGAAAGTGCAAATGCAATGTTTCCTAGCGGCAATGGCACAAAATATCAAGAAGATAGCCCTTGTGGTATGGGCTTTTTTGTACTGTTTATGGCAAAGATTTTATACGTATGAGGTGATAGTAAAAAAATCAGCCAAACTTACCGCTTGAGTGGCTATCTGAAGTGAAGTGCAAAAGAAAGAGATAAAACGGCAAAAAATAAACCCACCTTTGACAGAATGTCTGTAAAGGTGGGTTTGTCAGCGGTCTGACCGTAATATTCAATATTACGGTTTTTTATTTCTTATAGTTATAAAAAATACCATATTAAACTTTCATTTTTTATAGCAACCGCACAAAATTCTCTTTCATTACTTTTAATTTAATTACGATATGATATGAATTGGTCTTACGTTTTTGATGCTATTCCACGTTTTGCTGATGCCGCATTTATCACTTTACAGCTCTCGTTTTGGGGAATTTTATTATCCTTGCTCCTTGGTATTGTCGTAGCAGTTATAACCGCCTATCAAATTAAACCATTTTACCTTATTGCTCGTAGTTATATTGAGCTATCTCGTAATACTCCATTACTGATCCAGCTATTCTTTCTTTACTACGGCTTACCTAAAATTGGTATTCATTGGGATGGCTTTACCTGTGGCATTATCGCTTTAACTTTTTTAGGCGGAAGCTATATGGCTGAAGCATTACGAGCAGGTTTATTAGCCATTCCAAAAGGGCAAATAGAAGCAGCAAAATCTATAGGACTCAGTCGCTACCAAATTTTTGGTTATGTTATTTTTCCACAGGCTTGGGCAGTAGCAATTCCTGCATTAGGTGCAAATATTCTCTTTTTAATCAAAGAATCATCGGTAATTAGTGCAGTGGCGGTAGCAGAGCTAATGTTTGTTACCAAAGATATTATTGGAATGGATTATAAAACAAATGAGGCATTATTCCTCTTATTTATCAGCTACTTAGTTATTTTATTACCGATTTCACTATTAGCACGTTATGCAGAAAATCGAGTACGGAGAGCAAAATATGGGATTTGATTGGTTATTTGAAGGCGAAAATGCTCGTCGATTGGCACAAGGGCTATGGATAACAGCTCAAATATCTTTTATTTCTGTTGCTATTTCACTCATACTAGGTACTGTTTTTGGTTTATTGATGCGGATAAAAAATACAGCTCTACAGCTCTTTTGCCGTATTTATCTTGAAACGATTCGGATAGTGCCTATTCTCGTTTGGTTATTTATGCTCTACTTTGGGCTTTCTATTTGGTTCAATATTCACATTAGTGGTTTTTGGGTCTGTGTTTGGGTATTTGTGCTATGGGGAACCGCAGAAATGGGAGATCTTGTTCGTGGAGCATTAACTTCCATTGAAAAGCATCAAATAGAGTCAGCCAAATCCTTAGGGCTAACGCCACTACAAATATTTTGGTATATAGAATTACCACAAGGGACTAAACGTGTTTTACCTGGTGTAATCAATCTATTTACCCGAATGATAAAAACCAGCTCACTTGCTGCTTTAATCGGTGTAATTGAAGTCGTGAAAATCGGACAGCAAATTATTGAAAACGCCTTATTAACTAACCCAAGTGCTTCTTTCTTTGTTTATGGGCTAATTTTTATTCTATACTTTTTAATCTGCTATCCTCTCTCGCTTTTCGCTTCTCGTTTAGAAAAACGTTGGCAAGCTGATTTTTAAACAGTTTTTTTCTATGGTGGGATAAAACCCACCTATTTTATAACCATATATTATAAAAAATAGCTCCTTAATCTTTGATTTTGTCATTAATTTTTGAAAAATAGCATCATTGTTTTACTGAGATGTTTCCCTATGCCATTACTTTCAATCCAAAATTTACGCAAAACCTACGGTGATACTGTAGCAATACCCGATCTCAACTTATCTCTTCACAAAGGCGAAGTAGTGGTGATCTTAGGGCCTTCTGGTTGCGGAAAAAGTACGCTACTTCGCTGTATCAATGGACTGGAAGAAAAACAAGGCGGTACCATCACAATTAAAAATGTAGGTGAACTAGGTAAAGAGATTAAATGGGAACAAGCGAGACAAAAAGTCGGAATGGTATTTCAGAGCTACGAACTTTTTGCACATTTGAACGTTATTGAGAATATTCTACTCGGGCCAGTGAAAGCACAAAAACGGAATCGTGCTGAAGCGGAAAAACAAGCGGAAACATTATTGGCTCGAGTTGGGTTACTTGATCGTAAAACGGCTTTTCCACGAGAACTTTCAGGCGGACAAAAACAACGTATTGCGATTGTACGCACACTTTGTATGAACCCTGATGTGATCCTATTGGATGAAATTACGGCAGCACTTGATCCTGAAATGGTTAGAGAAGTATTAGATGTAGTACTGGAACTTGCTAACGAAGGTATGTCAATGCTTATCGTAACTCACGAGATGAGCTTTGCAGAAAAAGTTGCAGATCGCATTATCTTTATGGATAAAGGGGTTATTATCGAAGAAAGTGAACCGCACCAATTTTTTCATCAACCACAAACGGAAAGAGCAAAACAGTTTCTACGAGGAATGGATTACTAACAAACACCCAAGCGGTGAGTTTTTGTAAAAAATTTGCAAAATCAGACCGCTTATAGATAAAAATAACCTTTAAGGAGTTTAATATGACATTTAGCACAACATTAAAAACATTATTAACAACAGCTGTTGCAGCCTTTGCATTGACCGCTTGTGATAACGCAAGCACTAGCTCAAATGCCCCTGCCAAAGATAGCGTTGCTCAAATTAAAGAAAAAGGCGTAATTCGTATCGGTGTATTTGGTGATAAACCGCCATTTGGTTACGTTGATGCTAATGGTAAAAATCAGGGCTTTGATATTGAAATCGCTAAAGAAATTGCGAATGATTTATTAGGTAGTCCAGATAAGGTGGAATTTGTTTTAACTGAAGCAGCAAACCGTGTGGAGTATTTAAAATCGAATAAAGTAGATTTAATTTTAGCAAACTTCACCCAAACCCCAGCTCGTGAAGAAGTCGTTGATTTTGCCTCACCTTATATGGTGGTTGCACTTGGCGTAGCTTCACCAAAAGATGCACCAATCACCGATATTGCTCAATTAAAAGGGAAAACCTTATTGGTAAATAAAGGAACAACTGCAGATACTTATTTCACAAAAAATCACCCTGAAATTAACTTACTCAAATTCGATCAAAATACTGAAACCTTTGATGCGTTAAAAGATGGACGTGGTGTAGCTCTTGCACACGATAATGCATTACTCTGGGCTTGGGCAAAAGAAAATCCGAATTTTGACGTTGCGATCGGTAGCTTAGGTCCACAAGAAAACATCGCTCCAGCCGTACAAAAAGGTGATAAAGCATTATTAGACTTTATCAATAAAGAGATTGCAGAGTTAAAAGCAAACGGTAAAATCAAAGCTGCATACCAAAAAGCCTTAGTGCCAGTATATGGTGAACGTGAAGATCTGTTAGCTAAGTAATAATTTCTTGGCTATCCCCCTAATAACCGCTTGTGTTAATCATTTATTTGACTAATCAAGCGGTTATTTCTTACTCAAAAACCAAAGAGCATATAGGTATAATGGACAAAATAGTTGCTAAAAATTACGTTAAATCCTTTTGTTATACGGTATTTCATTAATAATTCAGGCGGGTTCTGTCCACCTGAAATTTCCCACTATAATAGTCAATTAACATCAACACCGATAACATATTCAATACAATCAATCTTAGACTGATAAGTTTTAGGTGTAATGGACAAGTTGGTTCTGCACTCTCTCCCACAAATAGGAGAGAGTATTTTTTAATTTTTTGAAAGTACTACATAATACTGTTTTGATACTAATTAACTATACAGTTATTTTGCTAATAAGTACGCTCGTAATTTTGCAAAATCATTTTCCATTACATCAGATAATAACGGTAGTTTGTTGTGTTTATCCAAAGCTTCAGGTAATGGTAATTCGATATCTAAAATACGCTCAACACTTTCTTTAAATTTCGCTGGGTGAGCGGTACATAGGAAAATCCCAGTTTCGCCTTCTTGAAGTTGGTCTTTTAATACTTGGTAAGCAATCGCTCCGTGTGGCTCACATAAATAGCCTTCGTCATTTTGAGCTTTGAGTGCTTGTTCTGTTTCTGCGTCATTTAAAGTGTCAGAACCTAAATCAGTTAAATTCCAACCATTTCGTTTAAATAATTCTTCCACTCGTGGCCAGTTGTTAGGGCGACTAACGTCCATTGCATTAGAGAGTGTTGCAACGGTTGCATTTGGCTCCCACTGACCTGTGCGTAAATAGCGTGGTACGGTGTCATTAGCATTAGTTGAAGCAATAAAACGTTTAATTGGTAAACCTAATGTTTTGGCAATTAAGCCTGCGGTTAAGTTACCGAAGTTACCGCTTGGTACAGAAACCACTACATTTTCACGTTTTTCTTTCGGCAGTTGTGCAACCGCTTCAAAATAGTAGCAAACTTGTGCTAATAAACGGCTGATATTGATCGAGTTCGCAGAGTTTAAGCCGATAGCTTGACGAAGTTCTTCATCATCAAAGGCTTGTTTTACAAGGGCTTGACACGCATCAAAGTCAGATTCAATCGCTACTGTGCGAATGTTGCCACCAAGGGTGCAGAATAATTTTTCTTGAAGCGGGCTGATTTTGCCTTTTGGATACAAAATCACAACATTAATGTTTTCTAATCCATAAAATGCGTGAGCAACAGCTGCCCCAGTATCTCCAGATGTTGCGGTAAGAATGGTAATTTTGCCATCTCCACGCACTGCTGCGAGTGCCTGAGCCATAAAACGTCCACCAAAATCTTTAAATGCTAAAGTTGGGCCGTGAAACAATTCTAATGCATAAATAGCATCATTCACTTTTGCCAACGGTGCAGGAAAGGTAAAGGCATTTTTTACCATTGCATTTAACGTTTCTGTTGGAATTTCTTCACCAATCAATGCAGCAAGAATTTTCTGGCTACGCTCTACCAAAGGTAATGCTAGTAATTCATCAATATTGGTTAATGTTGGAATAATTTCAGGAAAAAATAACCCCTGATCTTTACCTAAACCTTGGCGAACTGCCTGTGCAAAATTAACTTGTTCTTCTGGATGTTTGATGTTGTATAGGTTCATTTGTTGCCCTTTTACTGTATAAAAAATTAAAAATAAGACATCTTCTGATTTTAGCGGTTATCCTTAATTAGTCAATCTAAACTGTTTTAGCAAGAGGCGAATAATATGTTACCCCTTCTCCACAAACTCTTCTAACTGTGGCAATAGTTGTATGATTAAACGTAGTTGTTGTAGTAAAACAAGGCTTTTCTCATCAATTTCTGTTTGGTATTGCTGTTCAAACTGCTGCAATTGTTGCTCGCTCTCATTGATTGGTGATGGGTTAAAATTACCTGATGCGATCTGTTGTAATAGTTGTGAAACTTGTTTGGCTTGTTTGAAGAATATCGCTGAAAATTCAAAATGATGATTTAATTCGTAACTAGCAATACGATGTGCACCTAATGCTGAAATATAGCTCATTAAGGTATAGCTTAACCCAAGCAGTGTTGGTGCAAACTCGGTTGTTTGGCGATATTTTTTGGGCTCGCTGAGCATATTAGAAACTGTAACACTTAGGGTGGCAAGTGCATTTTGTGCCGAACGTCTTGCAATACGGTAGGTAAATTGATCGCGATAACCAAACTGTAATTGAGCAATAATATGCAACAGGTAGTTGGCACTTTCTTTGAGAGAGTTTTTTAAACTTTGTTGTAAGTTTAGGAATTTCCAATCTGGCCATAAATAAGACACAGCTAGCCAAGCAATGCCTGCACCTATTAAGGTGTCCATAATTCTTGGCAGCATTGCAATATCAGCTCCAAAACCCACTACATCAAAGCTGATTAATACTTGAATTGTAATAAAGAAGGTCGAAAAACTGTAATTATTCGTCCTAAATAGGAAGAATAAGCTACTAGATGCCACAATTAAGCCGAGCTGTGCTTCTAATGTTGGGGAGAGATAGTTAAAAGATAATCCTACCACAACCCCTAAAATAGTACCGATAACTCGTTGGATTAAACGTGTTTTAGTCGCAGAATAGTTAGGTTGGCAGACTAAAATGGCGGTCAGTAAAATCCAATAACCTTGCTCAACCTTAAAGCATTCCACTATTAAGCTACATACAAAGACAACAATAGATAAACGTACTGCGTGGCGGAAAAGTGGAGAGCCAAAATGACATTGAGAACGAATAGCAGGGATCATATCTCGAATATTCGAGACATTTTCTGCGATCAAGCGGGCAGATTTTGCTGTTTTTTTACCAATTTCTTGATTGGAATGGTTATCTGCCAACTGAGCTAATTGCCCTTCAATGTTACGCAGGTTATCCGCAATGGAGTGTAATGGTGAGAAATTCTTAATTCCTTTTTCACGATGAAAAGCGAGAGATTGTGTTAGCCCAAGCAAGACTCGCTCTCCACGATTTGAGTGTTGATAATGTTCATTATGGCGTAAAGCGGTAGCGATTTGCTGACAAGCAATTGCTTGTAATTCTAGTAAACGCTGAAAACGGAAAATTAAGTCAGTATTTTGTAACTCATTAAACAGAGCCACATATTGAGAATGGCTTGAACTGGCTCGTTCCCAAATCTCTTGCCCTGTAAAATAGTAGCGTAACATTTTTTGGGTGCGTAAATGGCGATGTTGCATTCGTAGCCGATAAAACAGGGAAACCCTTGCTTTATCAAATGCACTCATCACTGCAATGTTCGCTTTAGCGAGAGCGAGTTGTTTGGCGGGTAAATTTTCCGTATCATCAGGATCGAAAAAGTCCGCCTTAATCTGCAAGTAATGGCTAAGAGCATCAAAGTATTGAGCTATATTTTCTTGCATTGTACGGTTAGGAAAGCAGAGATAGACCAACACTGCCACTAACCCATAAATGAGCGTTCCAAATAAAATCAATAACGTGTTGCTATACCAAGTGGATTGTGGGGTATAGGTCAGCGTAGTGTAAACGGCAACTAACAGTGTGCCAAATGCAATGGTGCTATAACGCTGACCGATTGCCCCGAGCATAATCACAATAAAGGTAATGATTGTAATCAGGGGAATAAACAGCCAGCCATAACTTAACGCTAATTGTGAACTGAGCGAAGAAATCGCAAAAGCGATCAACGTAAAAAATAGATTTTTGAGCCGCCCTGTTAAGCGGTTGTCTAAATCAGAAAGTCCAGCAGCAATAATCCCAAGCACTAACGCCATCGTATGCTCAGAAATATTCAACTGCCAGATTGTTAATGCAGCCAAATTTGTGGCAAAGAAGATCGGTAGTGTCCCAATAATATTGGTATTTAACCAATTAAAGGAGAGTGTTTTAAGAAATTTGGGATGCATTATTTGCCACAATCTCTAAAATTTCAGCAAAGTCATTACATACATAGTCAGGGTTAGAGTCGCCAATCGGAATGTTGTAATTATAGCCGTAAGTTAAGCCAACACTTTGGCAACCTGCATTTTGAGCGGCTAGAATGTCATTTTTAGAATCACCGACAAATAATAATTCCTGTGGATATAACCCAAATTTTCCACAAAGGTAATACAGTGGTGCTGGGTGGGGTTTAATTTCAGGTAAAGATTGCCCACCTAATGCTTCACTGAATAGATGGTCTATTTCAAAGGCTTTTAATACAGGCTGAACGTGTTTAGTGGGTTTGTTGGTAACCACTGCTAGGATATATCCTTGTGCTTTTAGGGCTTCTAAGGTTGTTTTTACATTTGGATATAATTTGCTGATATTACAAATATTTTCACCATAAAAATGCCCAAAACGACGTTTAATCTGTTTTAATTCTTCTTCGGAAAACTCGTTAGCTCGTCCTGTCCATTCTAATCCTTTGGTAAATAGCACATCAGCACCATTGCCAATCCACGTTAGTACTAATTCTTCAGGTGCTTGCGGTAAGCCAACTTCTGCAAAAGCCGAGTTAAGTGAGAGTGCAAGATCTGGCAAGCTATTCACGAGCGTGCCATCTAAATCAAAGCCAATAAGTTTGAATTTTTTAGTCATTTTAGCTCCTTATAAGCGGTAAGATTTTGCAATTATTTTGCTTTTTTATAAGCTACTAACATAATAATAATGCCCCCGATCACCATTGGTAATGAAAGCAGTTGCCCACGAGTAATCATATCTGTTGTAGTATTAACGCTATAGTCGATTTCTCGCACATATTCAACAATAAAGCGGAAAATACCGTAGCCGACTAAGAATAATCCAGCCACAGAACCTGTTGGGCGTGGTTTACGGATAAAGAGATTGAGCAACACAAATAAAGCTAACCCTTCTAATAAGGCTTGATAGATTTGTGATGGGTGACGTGGTAGAGCATCAACGTGTGGGAAGATCATTGCCCAAGGTACATCTGTGGCTCGCCCCCATAGTTCGCCATTGATAAAGTTACCGATACGCCCCATTCCTAAGCCAAATGGAATAAGTGGTGCAACAAAATCAGCTGTTTGCCAAAAGCTGTGTTGTTGGCGGCGAGATGTCCAAATCATTGCGATGATGACCCCAATTAAGCCTCCGTGGAAAGACATTCCGCCTTCCCAAATACGGAAAAGATAAAGTGGATCGGTTATTAAGCGATCAAAATTATAGAAAAAAACATCGCCAATTCTTCCACCTAATACCACCCCGAAGAAACCATTAAAGAGTAGCTGATCGACTTGTTCAGGTGTCCAAATACCATTAGAGTTTTTCGCCCGTCTTACACCAAGCCAATAAGCAAAGCCAAAACCTAATAGGTACATAATGCCGTACCAATGCACTGAAATTGGACCTAATTGTAAAAAAATCGGATCGATATTGGGGAAGACAAAAAATGACTGGTTCATATAGCCTCAAATTATTTAAAAAACATATTGATTGCAATGCAGACGAGTAGTACCGCAAAAGCCTTTTTCAATGTCGGCACTGGTAGAACATTCGCAGCATTTGCACCTAGTTTGGAGGTAAAAAATGATGTTAATGTAATACCGCAGAGTGCGGGCAAGTAAATGTAGCCGAGAGAATATTCGGGTAAATTGGGTAAATTCCAACCGCTCGTCATAAAACTGATTGTGGCGGCGAAACCAAGCAATGCTCCACAGAAAGATGACGTACCAATCGCTCGTTTCATTTCTAAGCCTCGTCCATTGAGATAAGGCACAATAAAAGCTCCCCCTGCAATGCCTGCCATACTTGAAACAGCGCCAATTAGTGAACCCGCAATTAAGGTAGAACTTGGTGTGATGGGTTTTGCTACGCTATCTTTTTTCTTGAGTGAAAAAAGCATCTTTAACGCAAGGAAAATAACAATCACTGCAAATAGTTTTGACATTATCGCTTTAGGAATATCTGCCACAACAAACCCTGCAAGAAAGACGGAAATCATCAATGCGGGAATAAAGTATTTGCTGATTTGCCAATCTACATTGCCCAATTTATGATGACGATGTGCGGCAGAAAATGCAGTAACGATAATCGTGGAAAATGATGTTCCAAGTGCCATTGACATAATATATTCATTGGGAACATCAATAAGGGAGAACAGATATACTAAGGCAGGCACAATAATTAACCCACCACCAATACCAAATAACCCTGCAAGGAAACCAACAACGGCTCCTAATACTAGACAACTTAAAAAGATCTCAGTCACGTTTTTTCCCTCTATTATTGTTAGCTCGATAAGGCTTACGATATTCTCGCCGTTCACGAGGCTCTTTTTTATCAGATTGAGATGATTTTCCTTTCTCACTTTCGTTTATTAAGATTTGTGCAAATTCTTTCATTACTTTGCGATAGACATCTCGCTTAAATGAAACAACTTGACGTACAGGATACCAAAAGCTCACCCAACGCCAGCCATCAAATTCTGGGGTTTTAGATGTCTTTAGATTGATTAAACTTTCATCGGAAACTAACTGTAACAAAAACCAACGTTGTTTTTGTCCAATACAGACGGGCTGTGCATTTTCCATTCGCACTAACCGTTTCGGAAGTTTGTATTTTAGCCAATATTTTGATGCCCAGAGTACTCGTACATCTTTTTTAGATAAACCGACTTCTTCATAGAGCTCACGGTACATTGCTGTTTCAATGTTTTCACCCTCGTTAATTCCCCCTTGTGGAAATTGCCAAGAATTTTGACCAAACCGTTTCGCCCAAAGAACTTGTCCTTGTTTATTGCAGATCACGATACCAACATTTGGGCGGTAACCATCAAAATCGATCAATTTAGACCGCCTTCTTTATAAAAAGTGTTAGATAGGTGAATTGTTTCACAATTCAGCCTTTTGAACAACCAAAAGCGAAAATAAGCGGTCAGTTATCTATAATATTTTACGAATTGTGTATAACTCTGTGGATAAGTTGAAAATTTGTTGATAACTTTTTGGGTAAAACAAGGGAATAATGAGTTCTTGCCCAAGATAGAGTGAACTAATTGGGAGCTTTATCTAAAAAATATCTGTGTTTATGAACATTATTTTGTGGAATTAGACATCATTATGGGTATAAATATCAACTTATCCGTAAGATTGAACAAGACTATTCACATAGGGATCGAATTATCCCCACGATCTGTGGATAGAATTGTGATAGATCTGAAAAAAGATCGTGTGTAACTTAAAATAAGATCTTTCTATTGTTATTTTACTCAAATAAAACAACAAGTTAGGCTGAGTGTGGAAAAGAGAAAAAGACAAGGTTGTTTTTTAGACAGAAGATAAAAATGGGCAGAATACCCATTTTTATCTGAAGATTATTGAGCTAATTTTTGGCGGACAATTTCGAATAAACATACACCTGTGGCAACTGAAACATTTAATGATGATACAGAACCAGCCATAGGAATACTGACAAGCTGATCACAATGTTCACGCGTTAAACGACGCATTCCATCGCCTTCAGCCCCCATTACGAGTGCAATTGCTCCTGTCATTTTTACTTGATATAGGCTTTCTGTTGCTTCACCTGCAGTACCGATGATCCAGACATTTTTTTCTTGCAACTCACGCATTGTACGGGCAAGGTTAGTAACTCGTACTAATGGAATGACTTCAGCTGCTCCGCAAGCTACTTTACGAGCAGTAGAAGTGAGCTGAGCAGATTTATCTTTTGGAACAATCACAGCATCAACTCCAGCGGCATCTGCGGTGCGTAAACAAGCTCCTAAATTATGTGGATCAGTAATGCCGTCTAAGATCAACAATAATGGGTTAGTTTTGTTTGCCAAGATCTGATCAAGATCTTGTTCATTAAGTTCTTTTGCAGGTTTTACTTTTGCAATGATCCCTTGATGTACTTCGCCTTGAGCTTTATTATCTAGGCTTTGGCGATTGAGTTGTTGGATTGCAATCCCTAAGCGTTGTAGTTCATTTAATAGTGGATTTAAACGTTTATCTTCACGCCCTTTTAGCACATAGACTTCAATTAAACGCTCTGGGGCGTTATCTAAAAAGGCTTTAACGGCGTGAATACCGTAAATTTGTTCGCTCATAGTAGTATTTTCTTAATTAGATTTTGATTATTTGTTATTAGGCTACAAAATCTCTCCTAATCCCTTTGCTAAAGAGAGGAACTAAATCGAAGAAAATTATTTAGCCATTCGGCGAATTTCTATCGTGTTAGAGCCTTGATATTCAAATTTCCGATGAATAAGCCCCCCTCTTTAGCAAAGAGGGGCTAGGGGAGATTTGATGAGATTCACGAAGAAAGTCGTTTTAATGCTCTCTTGTTTTGAAGAATGTTACATCAGGGTAACGCTCTTGAGCTAAGTTGAGATTAACCATTGTTGGAGCAATATAAGTTAAATTATCGCCACCGTCTAAGGCTAAATTCTGCTCATTTTTGCGTTTAAATTCTTCAAATTTTTTTGCATCTGTACATTCAACCCAACGAGCTGTTGCCACATTTACGGTTTCATAAATCGCTTCTACGTTGTATTCCGTTTTTAAGCGAGAAACGACAACATCAAACTGTAAGACCCCAACCGCACCAACAATCAAATCATTATTCATTAGTGGGCGGAATACTTGCACTGCCCCTTCTTCTGAAAGCTGAACTAATCCTTTGAGTAGCTGTTTCTGTTTAAGTGGGTCACGCAAACGAATTCGGCGGAATAATTCAGGGGCAAAGTTTGGAATACCTGTAAATTTGAGATTTTCGCCTTGTGTGAAGGTATCTCCAATTTGGATCGTACCGTGATTATGTAAGCCGATAATATCGCCTGCATAGGCTTCTTCTGCGTGAGAACGGTCGCCAGCCATAAAGGTTAAAGCATCAGAAATAACGACATCTTTCCCTATACGAACGTGTTTTAACTTCATTCCTTTCTCATATTTCCCCGATACCACACGCAAGAATGCAACTCGGTCTCGGTGTTTCGGGTCCATATTGGCTTGGATTTTAAATACAAAACCACTAAATTTCTCTTCGCTTGCTTCAACAGTACGCTCATCAGATTGGCGGGGCTGTGGTGCTGGTGCCCATTCGGTTAAACCATCTAAGAAGTGATCAACACCAAAGTTCCCTAATGCTGTACCAAAGAATACAGGGGTTAATTCACCATTTAAGAAGGCTTCTAGCTCAAATTCGTGGCTTGCACCTTGAACAAGTTCTAATTCATCACGCAACTGCTCGGCTAAATCGTTCCCTACGGCAGTGTCTAATTCAGGGTTATCTAATCCTTTGATGATACGCACATCTTGGATTGTATGTCCTTGCCCTGTTTGGTAGAGGTAGGTTTCATCTTTAGCGATATGGTAAACACCTTTAAATAGTTTTCCACAACCGATAGGCCAAGTAATAGGAGCACAGTTGATTTTTAATACGCTTTCGACTTCATCAAGCAATTCCATCGGATCACGAATATCACGGTCAAGTTTATTCATAAAGGTCAGAATTGGCGTATCACGCAGACGGGTAACTTCCATCAATTTGATGGTGCGTTCTTCAACCCCTTTTGCTGAATCAATAACCATTAAACAACTATCAACGGCGGTTAATGTACGATAGGTATCTTCCGAGAAGTCTTCGTGTCCTGGGGTATCCAGTAAATTTACTAGACAATCATTATAAGGAAATTGCATTACTGAGGTGGTGATTGAAATACCACGTTGTTTTTCCATTTCCATCCAGTCGGATTTTGCGTGCTGAGCTGAGCCTTTTCCTTTGACTGAACCTGCTTTTTGAATGGCGTTACCGTAAAGTAATACCTTTTCGGTGATTGTTGTTTTACCTGCATCGGGGTGAGAAATAATCGCAAAAGTTCTGCGTTTATTTACTTCTTGTGGATAATCATTTAATGACATTCGTTATACTCTAATTCGTTTTAAAATGGCGACTATTGTCGCCTATCTCACCTTTCATCACAACTCTTTAGATCATTTTATACTAAAATTTGCAAAAAATTGGCTGAAACTGACCGCTTGTCAATTTAATTTGTAACTAAGATAATAGTTAAGCGGTCAGATTCTTAGTTTTTTTACCATATATTCATATTAGGAGAACAATATGCGTTGGTTTATTCACGCTTTTAAAAATATTTTTAACTACAACGGACGTGCAAGACGTGCGGAATATGGTTGGTTTATGTTAATGAACTTTCTCGTACAGCTTGCGGCATTATTGGCTGTTTGGGTAATTGCAGCAGGGCTATCCTTAAACACCACAGATATTAGTCTAGGCTTAGGTGCAATAGGCATCATTTATTATGCTGTATCCTTTATCTACGGTATTCTCACCTTTTTTGTGAGTCTAAGCTTAACCGCTCGCCGTTTACACGATTTGGGTAGATCGGGTTGGTGGCAATTAGTCATCTATCTATTACCTTTACTTTTACTCGCTACCACATTTGTCTTCCTACCGATTTTAGAAGAAGGTACTCCTTCTGCTCCAATCACAGCAATTAACATAATGACTTTAGCCACTGTGTTAATTTATATCATCTTTTTCTTAGTGCTATTTTTTAAAGATGGTCAAAAACAAGCAAATAAATATGGTGAAAGCCCGAAATATCCAAATCAAGTAGAACAGAATAGCAACGAGAGAATTGAACCGAACGTATAAGCGGTAAGATTTTTGATGTTTTT